>JAOTWE010000095.1 GCA_029863065.1 Betaproteobacteria bacterium | reverse complement strand
GCGCGTACTGGCGCTGCACGGGCTCGACGCGGGCTACCCCGGGCGCACCATCCTCTCGGGCGTGGAGCTCGCGCTCACCAGCGCCGACCGCGTCGCCGTGATCGGCGCCAACGGCAACGGCAAGACGACGCTGATGCGCCTGCTCGCCGGGGAACTGGCGCCGCTCGCGGGCGAGCGCATCGCGGCGCGCGACATCCTGGTCGGCTACTTCGCCCAGCACCAGGTCGAGCTGCTGCGCCCCGAGGAGACGCCGCTCGGCATGATGACGCGCCTGTACCGCCGCGAGCGCGAGCAGGCGCTGCGCGACTTCCTCGGCCGCTTCGGCTTCGCGGGCGAGCGCGCCGAGCGGCCGATCGGGCCGCTCTCGGGCGGCGAGAAATCGCGCCTGGCGCTCGCCGCGCTGGTCAAGCGCCGGCCGAACCTGCTGCTGCTCGACGAGCCCACCAACCACCTGGATCTCGAGATGCGGCGCTCGCTCTCCATGGCGCTGCAGAGCTACAGCGGCGCGCTGGTGATCGTGTCGCACGACCGCAGCCTGCTCGCCGCCTGCGCCGACCGCATCCTGGTGGTTGCCGACGGGCGGGTGAGCGAATTCGACGGCGACCTCGACGATTACCGGCAGCTCAGGCTGAAGGAGGCGCGCGGCGGCGATCCCGGCGCCGAGCGCGTCTCGCGCAAGGACGAACGCCGCGCCGCGGCCGCCGCGCGCGATGGGCTGAAGCAGCGCCTGCGGCCGCTGGAAAAGCAGCTCGCCGCGATCGAGGCGCGGCTGGCCGGGCTGGCGCGCGAGATCGGCGAGATCCGCACGGCGCTCGCCGATCCGGCGCTCTACGCGAGCCCGGACAAGGAGCGCGTCGCCGAGCTTGGCCGGGCGGAAGCGCGCCTCGCCGAGGAGCTGGCGAGCGCCGAAGAAGACTGGCTGCACGCCTCGGCGCGCCTCGAGGCGCTGCGCCGCGAGGCTAGTTGATCGTGCGTCCCGAGCGTTCCTCGGTGGCGACCGGCTCGGCGCCGGGGAGCTTCAGCTCCATGTCCCAGCCGCTCTTCTTCACCGCTGCCTGCAGCAGCCGGCATACCGAGTGCAGCAGCACCGAGTCGAGCGTCAGCGTCACGCCCTGCCCCTCCGCGGGGTGCATGGCGAGCACCGGCTGACCCTTGCGGTCATGCCCGGTCTGGATGCGCCCGAGGAGCAGCGGCTCTTCGCCGAGCGGCATGTTGCGCGACTCGCCCGCGTAGGCCTTGCTGAAGTCGGCCTTTTGCACCGCCTGCTGGTGCTCGATGCCGAGCAGCGCCTTGCGCGCCTCGGGATTCGCCTGGGTGCGGATGCGCGGGCTCGCGTCCTCGGCGAGCTTGACGAGCAGCGGCCACAGCAGCTTCACGAAGCGGCGCGTGAGCCACATGCGCAGCTCCACGGCGTCGCTCGCGGCGATCAGCATGAGCAGGCGGTCCTGCTCGGCGTTGTAGTCGACCTTGAGCTGATGAAGCTTCACCGCCCCATGATAGCAATGCTGTGCCTGGACGGCGCCGGCCGTGCTTGCCACAATCGCAGTTGTGGGCGACATCGTCCGGGCTTCCCGGCCCGAGCACATCGAGCAGGTGCGCGCGCTGTTCCGCGAGTACGAGCGCTGGGTCGACGAGCCCTGCTGCTTCGCCAGCTTCGAGCGCGAACTGGCTGAATTGCCGGGCGAATATGGGCCGCCGGCGGGACTATTGCTGCTCGCCCACGAGGACGGGGTGCCGGCCGGATGCGTCGCCCTGCGCCCCCTCGATGGCGACAACTGCGAAATGAAGCGGCTGTACGTCCGCCCGGCCTACCGCGGCCGCGGGCTCGGCCGGCGCCTGGCCGAAGCGGTGGTGGGCGCGGCGCGCGCGGCGGGCTGCCGCGTGCTGTTACTCGATACGCTGCCGAAGATGACGCCGGCTATCGCGCTTTACGGCGCGCTCGGCTTCGTGCCGCGCGGCCCTTACGCCGCGGCGCCGACGCCCGGGGCGCTGTTCTTCGAGCTGCGGCTCTAGCCCCGGCGCCGATGCGGCCGAGGAGCGCGGTCGTCGAGCGCGCGTGCTCGAAGGGAATCGAATGCACGGCGCCGCCACCTGCGAACACCGCGGTGGCGCCGACGATCTTGGCCACCGGCCAGTCGCCGCCCTTCACCAGCACGTCGGGCCGGCAGGCGGCGATGAGTTCGGCCGGCGTGTCGTCGTCGAACCAGGTCACCGCGTCGACCGCCGCGAGTGCCGCGACGAGCGCCATCCGGTCGGCGAGCGCGTTCACCGGCCGGCCCGGCCCCTTGCCGAGGCGGCGCGCCGAGGCGTCGCCGTTCAGCGCCACGACCAGTGCCGCGCCGAGCGCTCGTGCGCGCGCCAGGTAGGTCACGTGGCCGCGGTGCAGGAGGTCGAACACGCCGTTGGTGAACACGAGCGGGCGCGGCGCCCGCTTCGCCCAGCGCGCCGCGGCCGCGGGCGACAGGATCTTGTCCTCGAAGGCCGGCCGGCCGGGCGCTACTTGCGCGGCCGGCACACTTCGTCGTCGGGCTTGCAGTACTCGAACATCTTCACGACCTTGCGCACGCCGGCGGTGGTGCGCGCGATCTCAACCGCGTCGGCGGCCTCCTGCTCCGTGACGATGCCGAGCAGATAGACGACGGCGGCCTCGGTGACGACCTTGACCTGGAAGACGTTGAACTTGTTGGCGTCGGCGAAGCGCGTCTTCACCTTGGAGGTGATGATCGTGTCGTTGGAGCGCGAGGTGGTCGAGGACTTGCCGGCGATCTGCACGTCGTTGCTGACGCCGAGCACGTTGGGCACGCTGCGCGCCAGTGTCTCGATCTCGGCGCGCGTCGCCTCGTCGGACGCTTCGCCGGTGAGCAGCACGTAGCGGTTGAACGAGGTGACGTTGACGTGCGCGCGCTCGCCCAGGCGGTCGTCGATGCGGTTCGCGGCGCGCAGTTCGATGCCGCGGTCCTCGAGCTGGGCGCCGGTGGTGCGCCGATCCTCGGCCGTGGCCACCGCGACGCCGGTGCCCACCACCATCATTTCAATGCACCCCTGAAGCAGGGGCAGCGCCACGGCCGTGGCCAAAAGGAGTCTTCTTGCGGTGCTCATGGTTTGGCTCCAAACAGCAGGGAATCGATGCCGTCGCACATGCAGTGCAGCGCCAGCAGGTGCACCTCCTGGATGCGCATGGTGCGCTCGTGGGGCACACATACGTGCACGTCGCCGGCGGCGAGCGCCGCGGCCATCTTGCCGCCGCCGCGCCCGCTGAGCGCCACCGTCACCAGGCCGAGCTCGCGCGCCGCGCCGATCGCCCGCACCACGCTCGGCGAGTTGCCCGAGGTGGAAATCGCCAGCAGCACGTCGCCCTTGCGGCCGAGTGCCCGCACCTGCTTCTCGAACACCTGATCGTAGCCGTAGTCGTTGGCGATCGAGGTGAGGTTGGAGCTGTCGGCGGCCAGCGACACTGCGGCGAGCGGCGGCCGCTCGCGCTCGAAACGGTTGACGAGCTCGGCGGCGAAATGCTGCGCGTCGGCGGCCGAGCCGCCGTTGCCACAGGCAAGAATCTTGCCGCCGGCACGCAGCGCGGCACTCATCGCCTCGACGGCGCGCGCGATCGGCCCGGCGAGCACCTGCGCCGCCGCGAGCTTCAGCTGCGCGCTGTCGGCGAAGTGCGCGGCGACGCGCTCGGCGAGCGCCGCGCTCTGATCGGCATGCCCCATGGCGGCCTGATTCTACACGCGGATCGCGGCGGCTCCGCGCCTACTCGCCGAAGGCGTCGCGGATCCAGCGGATTCGCGCCGGCGCCAGCGCATCGAGCAGCAGCACATCGAAGCGGCAGTCGACGTTCGCGCGGCCGGCAAGATAAAGGCGCGCGGCCGCGAGCAGTCGCGCGCGCTTGGCCGCGGTGATGCTCTCGGCCGCGCCGCCGTAGGCCGGGTCCCGGCGCAGTCGCACCTCGGCGAAGACGAGGGTCGCGCCCTCCTCGGCCACCAGGTCAATTTCGCCGAGCCGGCAGCGCCAGTTGCGCGCCAGGATGCGCAATCCCGCCCGTTGCAGCAGCTCGGCGCAGAGATCCTCGGCTCGCGTGCCTGCTCCGTTCATGGCACCCTTAACGCCGCCGCCCAACGCCGCGTTGACCATGCCCCCGGGAATCTTGTATGTCGTCGCCACGCCCATCGGCAATCTTGCCGACGCCGGCCCGCGCGCCCTCGAGACGCTGCGCCAGGCCGACGTCGTCGTTTGCGAGGACACGCGCACTACGCGCACGCTGCTGGCGAGGCACGGCATCGAGCGCGCCACCCGGGCGCTGCACGCGCACAACGAGCGCGCTGCGGGCGCCGAGTTGCTCGCCGAGCTGCGCGCCGGCAGGAGCGTCGCCCTGGTGAGCGATGCCGGCACCCCCGGCGTATCCGATCCCGGCGCGCTGCTGGTGCAGGCCGCGCATCGTGCCGGCGTGCGCGTGGTCCCCGTCCCCGGCCCAAGTGCCGCCGTGGCGGCCTATTCCGCCGCCGGTTTCGCGGCGGACCGCTTCCTGTTCATCGGCTTCCTGCCGCCGAAAGCCGCCGCGCGACGCAAGGCCCTGGAGGCGCTCGACGTGCCGTGGCCCGTCATCCTCTACGAGGCGCCGCACCGCGTGCTGGCGTGCGTGCAGGACCTGCAGGCGCGCCTCGGCGGCGAGCGCGAGATCGTCATCGCGCGCGAGCTCACCAAGAAGTTCGAGGAAGTGGCGCGCCTGCCGCTTGCCGAGGCGGCGGCCTGGCTGCAGGCCGACGCGCACCGGCAGCAGGGCGAGTTCGTGCTGGTCCTCGGGCCCGGTTCGCCGCCACGGCGGGACGAGGAGGCCGCGCAGCGCGTGCTCGACATGCTGCTCGAAGCGCTGCCGGCGAGCGAGGCGGCGAAACTCGCCGCGCGCATCACCGGCGCGCCGCGCAACCTGCTCTACAAGCGGGCACTGCAACGCGGCAAGTAGAATCGCGCCATGGACCGCATCACCCTGATCCGTCCCGACGACTGGCACCTGCACCTGCGCGACGGATCGCAGATGGCGGCGGTGCTTGCCGACAGTGCGCGGCGCTTCGCGCGCGCCATCGTCATGCCCAACCTGCGCACGCCGGTGCGCACCACGCAGGAGGCCCTCGCCTACCGCGACCGCATCCTCGCCGCGCTGCCGGAGGGCGCGGCCTTCGAGCCGCTGATGACGCTGTATCTCACCGACGACACGCCGCCCGAGGAGATCGCGCTCGCGCGGCGCTCCGGCCAGGTGCACGGCGTCAAGCTCTACCCGGCGGGCGCCACCACGCACTCGGACGCCGGCGTGACGCGGATCTCGCGCTGCTTCCACACGCTGGAGAAGATGGCGGAGCAGGGCCTGCCGCTGCTCGTGCACGGCGAGGTCACCGACCCCGAAGTGGACGTGTTCGACCGTGAGCCGGTGTTCATCGAGGAGGTGCTCGGGCCGCTCATCGAGCGCTTTCCCGACCTCAAGGTGGTGCTCGAGCACATCACCACGCGCGAGGCGGCGCAGTTCGTCGAAGTCACCGGCCCGAACATCGCCGCCACCATCACGGCGCACCACCTGCTCCTGAATCGCAACGCGCTCTTCCAGGGCGGCATGCGGCCGCACCATTACTGCCTGCCGGTGCTCAAGCGCGAAGCGCACCGCGAGGCGCTGGTGGAGGCCGCCACGTCGGGCAATCCCAAGTTCTTTCTCGGCACCGACAGCGCGCCGCACCCGCGCGGCGCCAAGGAAGCCGCCTGCGGCTGCGCCGGGATCTACACCGCGCATGCGGCGCTCGAGCTGTATGCCGTGGCGTTCGAGGAAGCAGGTGCCCTCGACAAGCTCGAGGGCTTCGCCAGCCGCTTCGGACCGCAGTTCTACGGGCTGCCGGTCAACGCGGACACGATCGCGCTCGTGCGCCGCGAATGGCGGGTCGCCGAATCGCTGCCGTTCGGCGCCGAGCAGCTCGTGCCGCTGCGCGCCGGCGAGACCCTGCCCTGGACGCTCGTCTAGCCCACCCGATCTTCGAGCCGCTGCGGCCGTGGCTGCAGGCGCTGGGCCCCGAGCCTGCGCTCGACGCCCTCAATGCCGCCTCCGAGCGGGCCGGGCTGCGTACCGAAAGCGGCCGGCCGCTGCGCTTTGTCGCGCCCTCGCGCGCCGACCCATACTACGAAGTTCACCTTTTCGAGTCGGGCGAGGTGCAGACGCGCCCCGGCAACCGCCACGACCTGTTCAACGCGCTTTGCTGGCTCGCCTTTCCGCGTACCAAGGCGCGCATCAACGCGCTGCACGCGGCCGCCATTGCGCGCGAGGGCGCGCATCGTGGCCGGTTGCGCGACCTGCTGACCATCCTCGACGAAGGCGGCGTGTTGGTCGCCTGCGCCGATCCCGAACTCAACAATCTGATACGCGAGTTCCGCTGGAAGGAACTGTTCTGGGAGCAGCGTGCGCGCACGCAAGCGACCATGCGCTTCCTTGTCCTGGGACACGCGACGCTCGAGCAGGCACTCGCGCCCTGGCCCGGCATCACCTGCAAGGCGCTGTTCATCGATTCGGCGCGCGATGCCGATGCGCAGGCCGCAGCGTGGCTCGGGCATCTTCCGGCGGATGCTTCGCCGCGGCTGCTCGTGCCGCTGCCGGTGTTCGGCTTTCCCGGTTGGCTGCCCGAAGGCGAGCGCGCCGCCTTCTACGACGACGCACGCTATTTCCGAATGTTGCGGCGCGAAACACGCCGCCAAGGCGCGTAGAATCCCGAATGGGAGATGGCCAGGCAGCCGCTGTGGCAACACAGAGGAAAGTCCGGGCTCCACAGGGCGGGATGCGGGGTAACTCCCCGGCGCGCATAACCGCCGCGCAAGCGGCGCCAAGGCGACGAACAGGGCCACAGAGACGAGTCCTCGGCGTCAAACCCGAGGGGTGAAACGGGCAACCTCCATCCGGAGCAACACCAAATAGGCAAGCGCTTGAGGCCGGCCCGGCCGAGCTTGCGGGTAGGTGGCTTGAGCCCGCGGGCAACCGCGGGCCCAGAGGAATGGCTGCCGGGAGGGGTTCGCCCCTTCGCACAGAACCCGGCTTATCGGCCGTCTCCCATTTTCATTTCGCGCTCTTATTATTTGTGCGCCGCAATCGCAAAATACATTTTGCCTTGGGCGGCGCGACCGCGGGATAATGCGCAAACTCGATCCGTGCCGGAGGAAGAACGGGCCCTGAAGGCCTGCGCAAAGAGCAAAGTGCACGACCGCCTCAATCAAAACGACGTCACCAACAAGATCAATGTCGAGGATCCCGACCGGGTCCGCGACGCGGTGCTCGCCCTGTTCGCGGCCCGCTATCCGGAGGCCGATCTCGCCCCGCTGCGGCGCGCCTTCGACGACGTCAAGTCCCTGTTCCAGGGGACTTATCCGGGGTACCTGCCATGCGACACCCCGTACCACGACCTGCGTCACACGCTCGACATGACACTCGCCATGGCGCGCCTGTTCGACGGGCACGACCGCAGCCATGCCGAGGCCGAACGCATTGGCGCGCGTCGAGCCATGCTTGGGATCATCGTCGCCCTGCTGCACGATTCCGGCTACCTGAAGCGCGCCTCGGAAGCGCACGTCGAGAACGGCGCGGTGTTCACCAAGATCCACGTCAGCCGCAGCGCCGACTTCCTCACGCGCTACCTGCCGCAGCTCGGCTTTGCCGACGAGGCGCCGGCGGCCGCCAAGTTGGTGCATTTCACCGGCTACGAGATGGACATCGACGACATCATGCTGCACGACCCCAAGGACCGCCTGCTGGGCTACCTGTTGGGCACCGCCGATCTGATCGGGCAGATGTCGGACCGCCTGTACCTGGAGAAATGCCGCGAGTTCCTGTACCCCGAATTCGTCTGGGGGCACATCGCGCGCGAGAAGCTCGCCGACGGGCGCGAGATCGTTCGCTACGCCTCGCCTGACGACCTGATGCTGAAGACGCCCGGCTTCTACGAGTACGTGGCGCGGGCACGCATCGAGAGAAAGCTCGGCGGCGTCGACCGTTATGCCGCGGCGCACTTCGACGGCCCGAGCCTCTATCAGAGCGAGATCGACCGCAACATGCGCTTCCTGAAGAATGCCATCGACGAGGCGGACCTGAAGCGCATGCGCCGCTTCTGCTACTCGCTGTCGCGCAAGGAAGCCCAGGTCGCATAGCGGGACCTGGCACTGTGGGGTTTGTCACGTTTCGCCCCACTTAACCGGCCCGGGACTTGCCATCGCCCGAGGGGACGTGGCAAAACTGTTCCATGACGGTTGCTGAAAGATTGCGCCTCGGCGCCACGCGGCCGGAGGTCGCGCCCGCGCTCTTCCGGCTGCTCGCCGAGGCTGCGTTGTCGCGCGCGGCGCTCGATGCCTGCGGCGTGCCGGTCGCGCTGGCCGATGCGGCCGGGTCGCGGCCACTGAGTTACGTCAACCAGGCGTTCGAGACCTTCTTCGGCTACCGCGCCGCGGAAGCGCTCGGGCGACCTGCGGAAGCACTGCTGGGCATGGATCCGGAAACTGCCGGGCGCCTGTTTCACGAGACGGCGGCGCCGCTGTCGCTGCGCACGCACCGCAAGGACGGTGCATCGGCGCACGTCCAGGTAACGGTGGGAGCGGTGCGCGGCAGTGACGGCCGCGTCACGCACTGGGTGCTGGCGTTTACCGACCGCAGCGAGCTCGAGCAGCTGCGCGCGCACCCGGACGCGCCGCGCTAGGCTGCTGCGCTCAGTCGTCCTTCGACTGCAGCGACTGCCAGATGTCGACGAACATCATCGCCAGGCCGATGAGCACCACGACGGTGAACGCGACGTCCTTCAGCTTGATCACCACCGGCGCCATGAACACCATCAACAGCGCCGCCGCCACGATGCCCGCCACGATTTTCAGGATCATCCCGACATCCTCCGTTTCGCTTCAGCCGGCCGCTGCCTGCGACGCCAGCCAGCGCGCCGTGCGCAACAGCCGGGCGTCATTGTCACGTCTTGCCACCAGCTGCACGCCCATCGGCAGGCCGTTCTCGCCCTGCATGAGCGGCAGGCTGAGCGCCGGCATGCCGCACAGCGTCCACAGCGTGCAGAACGCGGGATCGCCCGTGGCCTCGAGGCCCGGCGGCGCCGTGCCCGGCGCCGCCGGCGTGACGATGGCGTCGCAGCGCTCGAAAATCTCCTCGAAACCCTCGTTCAGCAGCGGGATGCGCGCGCACGCGCGCTGGTAATCGAGCGCCTTCGCCTCGCGCCCGCGCTCGAGTTGCGCGCGCAGCGACGGCGAGATGCGCTCGCGCCCCCGTTCCCATTCGAGGTCGAGGTTGGCGGCCATCTCCGCTTCCATGATGTCACGGTGCCAGTCGAGCGCCCGGCGCGCGCTTTCCGGCATCGGCACTTCGACGACGCGATCGCCCAGCGCCGCCACCAGCTCGGCGAAGGCCGCTTTGCTTTCCTCCGTGGCACGCTCCCAAACCGGCCCCTTCACGTAGGCCAGCAGGGGCGGCAGCGGCGGCTCCTCCAACGCCGTGGCGACAAACGGTACGCGCGCGCGCGGCCGCGTGTCCGGGTCGCGCTCATCGTGGCCGACGAGCTGCTCGGCGATCAGCGCGATGTCTTGCAGCGTGCGCGCGAACACGCCAACATGATCGAGCGTGCGCGAAAGCTTGAGCACGCCGCCGCGCGGAATCAGACCGTGCGTCGGCTTGAAGCCGTAGACGCCGCAGAACGCGGCCGGGCGGATCACCGAGCCGTTGGTCTGGCTGCCGATGGCCAGCGGCACCATGCCCGCGGCCACTGCCGCCGCCGAGCCGCTCGAAGAGCCGCCGGGCGTGTGCCGCGCGTTGCGCGGGTTGCGCGTCTTGCCCGGCGCATAGGTGGCAAATTCGGTGGTCACCGTCTTGCCGAGGATGACGGCGCCCGCGGCGCGCAACATCGCCACCGCGGTGGCGTCATGCGCCGGCGTGCGGCCGGCATGCAGCACGCTGCCGTCCTCGGTCGGCATGTCGCCGGTATCGAAGATGTCCTTGACGCCGACCGGCACGCCGTGCAGCGGGCCCACCGGCCGCCCCTGGCGCCGGTCCTCGTCGCGGGCGCGCGCCTGGGTCAGCGCATGCTCGGGGTCGAGGTACGCCCAGGCCTGGACCTCGGAATCCGCGTCGCGCACGCGCGCCAGGCAGGCCTCGGCGAGCTGCTCGGCGCTGATCGCGCCATCGCGGATGGCGCGCGCGGCGTCACTCGCCGAAAGCCAGTTCAGTTGCGACGCATCCATGCCGGCCTCACTTGCCGTAGATCAGGTCCGGCAGCCAGAACATGATCTGCGGGACCGTGTAAACGACGATCATGGTGACGAACACCATGGCGAGGAACGGAAAGCAGCCCCTGAAGATCGTCCACAGCTCGACGAACGGCGGCGCGATGCCCTTCAGGTAATAGGCCGACATCGCCATCGGCGGCGTCAGGAACGAGGTCTGCAGGTTGAGCGCCACCAGGATGCCGAACATCATCGGGTCGACGTTGAAGTGCGGCAGCAGCGGCAGGAAGATCGGCACGAAGATGATGATGATCTCGCTCCACTCCAGCGGCCAGCCGAGCAGGAAGATGATCATCTGCGACAGGATCAGGAACAGGATCGGGTTGAGATCGAGCCCGAGGACGAAATTCTTGAT
>JAOTWE010000331.1 GCA_029863065.1 Betaproteobacteria bacterium | reverse complement strand
GTTCTTCACCAGCTCGACCGCGCGCCGACCGCTTGCCTCGCCGGCGCGCAGCCGGTCGGCGTGCACCGCGGGAATCGCGGCGCTGCCCGGCAGCGCCATGCCGAGCGCCTCGGCGATCGCCGCCATGGTGGAGGCCGTTCCCATCACCGCGCAGGTGCCGGCGGTGGTGGCGAGGTTGCCTTCCACCTCGCCGATCCCTGCGTCGTCCACCTTGCCGGCGCGGTGCAGCGCCCAGAATCGCCGGCAGTCGGTGCAGGCGCCAAGGCGCTCGCCGCGAAAAGACGTGGGCATCATCGGCCCGGCGAGCAGTTGCACGGCCGGCAGGTCTGCCGAAACCGCGCCCATCAGCTGCGCCGGCACGGTCTTGTCGCAACCGCCGACCAGCACCACCGCGTCCATCGGCTGTGCGCGCACCATTTCCTCGACGTCGATCGACATCAAGTTCCTGAACATCATCGAGGTCGGACTGAGGAACACTTCGCCGAGCGACACGGTGGGAAACTCGATCGGCAGGCCGCCGGCGGCGAGCACGCCGCGCTTCACCGCCTCGATCAGCTCGGGAAAATGGCGGTGGCAGTTGTTGAAGCCGCTCTTCGAATCGGCGATGCCGACCACCGGCCGCGCGAGCATCTCGCCCGAGTAGCCCATGCTCTTCGCAAAGGAGCGCCTCAGATACAGCGAAAATCCGGCGTCGCCGTAGTTGGTGAGGCCGCGCGCCAGGCCCTGCGGCTTCTTTGCGGTCACGAGGCCTCAGCCCTGCACGACCGCTTCGACGTAGATCTCGACGCGGCGGTTCGCCTGGCGGCCGGCCTCCGAGGCGTTCGACGCGATCGGCTGGGTTTCGCCCTTGCCGGCGGTGGCGAGGCGCAAGGCATTGACGCGGTGCGCTTCGAGGTATTGCGCAACCGACAGCGCGCGCCGCTCCGAGAGCTTCTGGTTGTAGTTGTTCGAGCCCGTGTTGTCGGTGTGCCCGACCACCGTGAGCGTGGTCTTGCCGTAGCGCACGACGACGTCGGCGAGCTTGTCGAGCGTGCTGTGGAACCCCGGCTTGATCACCTCGGAGTTGGAGTCGAACGCAGTCTGGCCCGTCATGGTGACGAGCACCACCTGGTCGGAGAGCTTCTGCACCCGCGCCTGCCCGGCCTGGATTTCCGGCGCCAGGTTCTTCTCCAGGTCGCGCTTCTGGCTGTCCATGTAGTTGCCGACCGCCGCGCCCGCGAGCCCGCCGCCGACGGCGCCGACCACGGCGCCCTTGGTGCGGTTCTTCTTGTAGGCCATGGCGCCCACCACCGCGCCGCCCAGGGCGCCGATCAGGGCCCCGCTTTCGGTGCGCGTCATCGGGCGGTTGCCGTCGGTTGCGCACGCGGCGAGCGCGAGGCTCGCCGCCACCAATGCCGAAATTGCCTTTCTCATATGCCCTCCTTGATTGGGTTGCTCCCCCTGCACTGCCGGATCATCCTAACTCATGCATCCGCTCCGCAGCCGCCCGTCTCGGGTGGCGAGCAGGCCTAGGCGGCGCAGGCCGAATACTCCGAGAAGATGCCGAGCACCAGATTGCGGGACACGCCGGCGAATCCGGCCGCCGCCAGGGTCGCCATGATGCGCGCGGGCGGCACGCAGGCTTCGATGGTGTCCCAGTAGTAGCGGTACAGCGTCGGCGTGTCCCGGCTGTGCGCCACGAGGCGCGCGAGCGCCGGCAGCACGCCGTGCAAGTAGGCCTTCAGCACCGCCGTCGCCACGCGGCCTTCGGGCCGCGTGATCTCGAGCACCAGCATTCGGCCGCCGGGCCGCAGCACGCGCCGGAACTCGCGAAACACGGTTTCCAGGTCCGCCAGGTGGCGCAGCGCATAGCCGAGGCAGAGGAAATCGAAGGCCCCCGCCGCGAACGGCAGCGCTTCGGCGCGCCCGCGCGCCAGCGTCAGGCCGTGCAATTCCGACTGCGCGAGCATGCCCGCGCTCGGATCGACGCCGATCACGCCGCCGCGCTCGCCCACGATGCCGACGGCCTCGCGCGCCACCAGGCCGGTGCCCACGGCCACGTCGAGCATGCGCATCCCGCCCGCGAGCCCCGAGCGTAGCAGCGCCTGGCGCCGGTACCACGAGCCCGAGCCGAAAGCGAGCAACCGGTCGACGCGGTCGTAGTCGGGCGCGCTCGAATCGAAGATGCGGCGCGTGAAGCGGCGCTTGCCTTCGGCGTCCGCGTAGTACTCGCGCAGCGCCGGTACTGGCGATTCGACGGGCGTGCGCTTGCCGGGCGACAGGTTCGACACTTCCGCGATGGTAACGCGCCGCCGGGATGGTAGAGTTTTTCCCCGCCCCTCGAGGAGTCCGTGATGACCGCACCCAAGTCCCCGCCCACCACCATCGCCGCCGTGAAGGACATCGTTCCCAA
>JAOTWE010000330.1 GCA_029863065.1 Betaproteobacteria bacterium | reverse complement strand
ACGATGGTCGCGAGCTTCCACCAGTTCGACGGCTCCGGCTTCACCGGCACCGTGGTGCTCGCCGAGTCGCACCTCGCCATCCACACCTGGCCCGAAAAGCAGGGGCTGACGCTCGACGTCTACGTCTGCAACTACAGCGACGACAACAGCGCCAAGGCGCGCAAGCTCTTCGAGGCCATCGTCGCCTACTTCCGGCCCGCGGAGTGCGCGCGCCACGAAGTGGAGCGCGGCGGCCACCTGCTGATGGAGCCGCTCAACGACTCCACCGGCTTCTACATCAAGGCCGCGCGGCAGGTCGGCGACTGGCAGACGCGCTACCAGCACCTGCAGATCTACGACACGCCGCACTACGGCAAGATCTTCCGCCTCGACGGGTTCAACATGACCTCCGAGAAGGAGGAGTTCGTCTATCACGAGAACCTGATCCACCCGGCGCTCAGCGCGCACCCGGCACCGAAGAAGGTGCTGATCATCGGCGGCGGCGACGGCGGCTCCTCGGAAGAGGCGCTCAAGCACCCCTCGGTCGAGCAGGTGACCATGTGCGAGATCGACGCCGAAGTCATCGAGGTGGCCAAGGAGCACTTCCAGGCGGTGCACAACGGCGTCTTCGACAATCCGAAGCTGCGCGTGCTGATCGGCGATGGCATGAAGTTCGTGCGCGAGACGCACGAGCGCTTCGATCTGATCGCGCTCGACCTGAACGACCCCATGGGGCCGGCCGAGTCGCTGTATTCCGCCGAGTTCTTCCAGCAATGCCGGCACGCGCTCGCACCGGGCGGGGCGCTCACCTTGCATATCGGCTCACCCGTGGCGCAGCCCGAGCGCGTGGGCGAGCTCGCGCAGCGCCTGAACGGCATCTTCCGCATCGTGCGGCCCTACACCATGTACATCCCGCTCTACGGCTCGCTCTGGGCCATGGCCGTGTGCTCGGACAAGCTCGACCCGAAGGCCTACACCGCCGATGAGATCGACCGCCGCATCGAGCAGCGCAAGATGACCGAGCTCAGGTACTACAACGGCGAAACCCACGAAGGCGTGTTCGCGCTGCCCAACTTCGTGCGCGACCTGGTGACGCCGCCACGGCTCAAGCAGCAGACGCGCGGCCGGCGCCTCGGCGTGGTGCGAGCCGCAGTGAAGTAGCGTCGGGGACAGACCTTCAGGTCTGTCCCCTGGGTCTTAGTACCGCGCCCCAGCCCTCAGCAACTGCGATTCCGACGCGCCGTCGCCGTTGTGGCGCGCCATTTCGAGGGCGACTTCGCCGCCCGGCGCCTGCAGGTTCGGATCGGCCCCGCGATCGAGCAGCAGCTGCACCATGTCCGCGTCGCGCATGAGAACCGCCGCCATCAGCGGCGTAAGCCCATTCGAGTCCGGCTTGTCCACCCAGCGGCCGAGGTCGAGCAGCTGCGACACCGCATCGCGATCCCCGTAAAGCACCGCAGTCATGACGTCGTTGTACTTCGGTGTGATGGGCGGAGGCCCGAGCACCGGCGACACAGCCGGTACGGTGGCCGGGGGGGTGGCGATCGGCGGCGCGGGAGTGGGCTCGGCTGCGGGCGCCGAGGCCGCGGTCGGAGCGGATGCAGCCGCAGTCATGACCGGCGCCGGTTCGGGCTCTGGCTTCACCATGGGTTCTGGCTTGGGCTTGGGCTCGGGCTTGGGTGCGGGCTGCGCCGCCGGTTCGGGCTTTGGCGCAGGCTTGGGCTCAACCTTCGCCACAGGCTCGGGCTTCGGGGCCGGCTTGGATGCAGGCTCGGGCTGCGCCTTGGGCGCCACCACCGGCACCGGGGCAGGCGCCGCGGCGATCGCGGCAGGGTTCGGCGTGGCCAGGGCCGGTACCGGTGGCGGCGTGCTGTCCAGCAGGCCCGGCAGGTATTCGTAGGCGAGGTAGCCAAGTGCGGCAATCAGCACCACCGCCAGCAGCCCCACCCGCACACGATTGGACGCGAGTCCGCCGCCCGTCTCGCTGCCTGGCGCCACAGACTCGGGCGCGTCATTCTTGTTCTTGCCGATGCCGAACATGGTGTCTCCTTTCTGCGATGCTCAGTCGATCGACTTGAGCACGTCGCGCACGATTTCGAACAGCTGGTCGATCTCGCTTTTCTTGATGATGAGCGGCGGGGAAAGCGCGATGGTATCGGCCGCGACGCGCATGTAGGCGCCCTGCTCGAAGGCCTTGATGTGCGCGTCGAGGGCGCGTGCGCCTGGTGCGCCTGCACGTGGTGCGAGCTCGATCGCGGCAATCAGGCCGATGTTGCGGATGTCGATCACGTTGGGCAGGCCCTTCAGCGCGTGCGCCTGCTCCTCCCAGTAGGGCCAGAGTTCCGCGGCGCGCGTGAACAGCCCTTCTTCCTCGTACACCTCCATGGTGGCAAGCCCCGCGGCACAGGCAAGCGGGTGCGAG
>JAOTWE010000329.1 GCA_029863065.1 Betaproteobacteria bacterium | reverse complement strand
TGCATATCGCGGTCATCGCCGCTTTGGGATTTCTCCAGGGATGCCTTCTGACGGATACAGCCCTGCACAACTTTGCCGACCTGGACGACTACAGGATCTTTGCTAACCGCACCATTGCCCGCGCGCCGGACGTTTCGCCGCTTCAGCGGCTCAGCCGCGTTCCCGATTTCATGGCCGCGCTCGAGGTGCCCGACGAGCGTGGTGTGCGCCGGCCGCTCGATCGGTACCTGGACGACACGCGCACGGCCGCCTTCGTTGTCCTGCGCGACGAGCAAATCGTCTACGAGCGCTACGGTCGCGGCTACGGGGAACAATCGCTCCTCAACTCCTTCTCGATCGCGAAAGCCATACTCGCCACGCTGGTGGGAACCGCGCTGGCCGACGGTCGCATCCCGGGCCTGGATTCGACGGTGGCCGAAATCTGCCCGGACTTCGCGGCCACGCCCTACGGTGGCGTCGAGCTCTCGAGCCTCCTGACGATGACCTCGGGCATGGTGGATCCACCGTCGCTCGTTCCGGGGCGCGCCCAGTACTACTACGGGAAAGACCTGCACGATATCGTGTCGCGCGCCACGCGCGAGGATCACCGCCGTCATGATTGGCGCTACAGCGAGGCCGACGCGCAGGTGCTCGGCTATGTCCTCGAGGCGGCCGTGGGCAAGCCCGTGTCCGCGTACCTGGCGGAGAAGCTCTGGACGCCGCTGGGCATGGAGTCAGATGCGCTGTGGTCGCTCGATCGCGAGGGCGGCATGGAAAAGGCATTCTGCTGCATTAGCGCCCGGGCACGCGATTTCGCGCGCTTCGGTCTTCTCTACGCCAGGGGCGGACGCTGGCACGGCGAACAGCTCCTGCCGGTAGCCTGGGCGGGGCGCAGCGCGTTGCCCGGCATCCCGACCTTCCGGGGGTACACGCATCAGCACTTTTGGTGGACGCCGCCGGGGAAAGCCGGCGACTTCTACGCCTACGGCCACGACGGGCAGTACATCTACGTCGACCCGCGACGCAAGGTGGTCATCGTGAAGTTCAGTGAAACCGCGCGGCAGGATCCGGTGCCGATGTTCCGTGCGATCTCTGATGCGCTCATTTCTCCCAAGGCAATGGCCGAGATCGAGCGGCTAAGCACGAAGCAGTTCGCGCTCTCGGGTCTATTGCATCACTAGGAATTCGCACGTTGCAGTCCACTCCAAAGGAGTCCATCTATGAATACCAACGTTAAGTACTTGGCTACTGCTGTCGCTGCAGCCTTCGTGAGCTTTGCCACGGTGCTGCCCACGAGCGCAATCGGCGCGTCGTTGGGTAAGGTGCACTTCCAGGTCGAGTGCAACGCCGACGCGCAACGCGAGTTCGACGTGGCGATGGCGTACTACTACTCGTTCGCCTGGGCACAGACGCGCGAGCCGCTGGAGCGCGTGCTGCAGGCCGATCCGAAATGCGGCATGGCGCACTGGCTGCGCGCGCTGGCGGCGCTCAACAATCCGTTCGGCTGGCCCAGGACCATTTCGGCCGCGACTCTGAGCGACGGCGGCGGGTTCCTGGACGCCGCGCGCAGCGTTGGCCTCGAATCGCAACGCGAGCGCGCGTACGTGGACGCGCTTGCCGTGTTCTTTAAGGACCACGAGAAGCGGAATCACCGTGTGCGCGCCAAGGCGCTGGAATCGGCTTTGGAGAATGTGATGCGCACCTATCCCCAGGACACGGAAGCTGCAACGCTGTATGCCCTGGTGCTGTCGGCGAACTTCGATCCGACCGACAAGAAGTACACCAATCAACTGAAGGCCGCGCAAATTCTCGAGCCCATCTTCAGCGCCCAGCCGGAGCATCCCGGCGCCGCGCACTTTCTCATCCACAGCTACGACTACCCGCCGATCGCGGCGCGAGGGCTAGACGCAGCGCGGCGCTACGGCAAGATCGCTCCCGACGCGCCACATGCGCTGCACATGCCCGCGCACATCTTCACGCGCGTCGGCGCCTGGAAGGAATCGATCGAATCCAACCGCGCGTCGGTGCGCGCGGCCGGTGACAAGTCCTTCGACAAGTGGCACGCCTATGACTACATGGTGTACGCGCACCTGCAGCTCGGGCAGCACGATGCCGCGCGCGGCGTGGTGAACGAAGCGCTGGCCAACCCGGCGCGCATCGAACACGGGGCGACCGCCTATGCCTACGCCGCGATGCCAGCGCGGCTCGCGCTCGAACGGGGCGCCTGGAAGGATGCCGCCGCGCTCGAGCTGTATCCGCCTGCGGACGCATATCCGTGGAAGAAATACACCTTCGCTGAGGCGAACAACGCTTATGCGCGCGGGATCGGGGCGGCAATGAGCGGCGACGCGGCAGGCGCCCGCGAGCAGCTTGCGCGCCTGCAAACGCTCGCGGCGGCGACGAAGAGTCCCTATTGGAGGGGGCAGATCGCGATCCAGGCC
>JAOTWE010000094.1 GCA_029863065.1 Betaproteobacteria bacterium | reverse complement strand
GCGACTGCCCGTCCACCCACGCCTGCGACACGGCATTTACCACTTGATCGTAGGTGCAGCCCAGCATGTGCGCGACTACCGCGGTGGAAGCGACCTTCACCAGCACCACATGGTCCAGCCCGACGCGGTTGAAGGAATTCTCCAGCGCCAGCACGCCCTGGATCTCGTGCGCCTTGATCATCGCTGTCAGCACATCCCTGACCGTCAGCGGCTGGCCATTGCGCGACAGCCAGTCGGCGGTGGCGAGGATGCCGCCAAGGTTGTCGGACGGATGGCCCCATTCCGCAGCGAGCCAGGTGTCGTTGAAATCGAGCCAGCGGATCATGGCGCCGAGATTGAAGGCGGCCTGTACCGGATCGAGCTGGAACGCCGTGCCCGGCACGCGCGCGCCGCGCGGCGTCACGGTCTCGGGGTCGATGGGGCCGAGAAGTTTCGTGCAGGCGGGGTAGTCGAGCGCCTCGAAGCCGCAGCCCAGGGTATCCATCAGGCAGTAGCGCGCCGTGTCGTACGCGGCCTCGCTGCGGATGGTGAACCGGGTGGCGTAGTCCGCGATCAGCTTGAGCACCTTGTCCGGCTTGGGGCGGACGTTGGAGATGTGGGCCGACATCAGTCTTCTTCGGACAGGGGCTCGAAGGTGTACTCGTTGCCGCCCGCAAGCGGTGCGTGGCGCGGCGCGGGCAGCAGGCCGCGGGTTCGCGGGGTCTTGTCCCACCAGACAGCGCGGCCAATCTTCTGCGACTCGATTTCCTCGGGATGCGCCGCCAGGTACTCGCGCATGAACTTGGTGAGCTCGGATTCGTACGGTTTCATGGGCGGTCCTTGAGCGGCACCCAGGTGCGGTTTTCGGGACCGGTGTAGTTGGCGCTCGGGCGGATGATCTTGCCGTCGATCCTCTGCTCGATGATGTGCGCCGACCAGCCGCTGGTGCGCGAGATCACGAACAGCGGCGTGAAATGCAGCGTCGGCACGCCCATCTTGCTGTAGGACACCGCGCTGAACCAGTCGAGGTTGGCGAACATCTTCTTCTCGGCCGCCATCACCGACTCGATGCGGTCGGCGATCCCGTATTGCGTCATGTCCTTCGCGTCCCGCGACAGGCGCTCGGCGACCGCCTTGATCACCTTGTTGCGAGGATCGGCCACCGTGTACACCGGGTGGCCGAAGCCGATCACGACCTCCTTGGCGGCCACGCGCCGGCGGATGTCGGCTTCGGCTTCGTCCGGGGTCTTGTAGCGCTTCTGGATTTCGTCGGAGACCTCGTTGGCGCCGCCGTGCTTGGGGCCGCGCAGCGCGCCGATGCCGCCGGTGATGGCGGAATACAGGTCCGAACCGGTGCCGGCGATCACGCGGCAGGTGAAGGTGCTGGCGTTGAACTCGTGCTCGGCATAGAGGACGAGCGAAGTGTGCATGGCGCGTACATGCAGGGGCGAGGGCGGCTTGCCGAGCAGCAGGTGCAGGTAATGCCCGCCGATGGAGTCGTCGTCGGTCTCGGTGTCGATGCGCTTGCCGTGGTGCGCGTAGTGGTGCCAGTAGAGCAGCATCGAGCCGAAACTCGCCATCAGCCGGTCGGCGATGGCGCGTGCGGCTTCGACGGCGTGCGCCTCGGCCTCCGGCTCGAGCGTGCCGAGCACCGAGCAGCCGGTACGCAGCACGTCCATCGGGTGCGCGGTGCGCGGCAGCTGCTCGAGCGCCGTCTTCAGCGGCGCCGGCAGGCCGCGCAGTTTCTTCAGCTTCGCCTTGTAGGCCGCGAGCTCGCGCGCGCCGGGCAGCTTTTCGTGCACCAGCAGGTAGGCGACCTCCTCGAACTCGGCCTCGTCGGCGAAATCGAGGATATCGTAGCCGCGGTAATGCAGGTCATTGCCGGTGCGGCCCACCGTGCACAACGCGGTATTGCCGGCGGTGACGCCCGAGAGCGCGACCGACTTCTTGGGCTTAGGAGCCTCTGGCGAAGAGTTCATCGAGTTTTTTCTCGTAGGCGTGGTAATCGAGGAAGTCGTAGAGCTCGTCGCGCGTCTGCATGCTGCCGAGCACGTCCTGTTGCGTGCCCTGGCGGCGAATCGTCTCGTACACGGCGAGCGCGGCCTTGTTCATGGCGCGGAACGCGGAAAGCGGATAAAGGGCGATGGCGACGCCGGCCGAGCGCAGCTCCGCCACCGTGAACAGCGGCGTCTGGCCGAACTCGGTGATGTTGGCGAGCACCGGCACTTTCACGGTGTCGGCGAACTTGCGGTACTGCGCGAGCTCGGTGACCGCTTCCGGAAAGATCATGTCGGCGCCGGCCTCGGCGTATTGCGCCGCCCGCGCAAGCGCGGCGTCGAGCCCTTCGCCCGCCAGGCCGTCGGTGCGCGCCATCACCACGAAGCCGGGATCGGTGCGCGCATCCACGGCCGCCTTGATGCGGTCGCACATCTCCTCGGCCGAGACCAGCTCCTTGCCGGGGCGGTGGCCGCAGCGCTTGGCGCCCACCTGGTCCTCGATATGCGTCGCCGCGGCGCCGGCCTTGATGAGCGAGCGCACCGTGCGGGCGACGTTGAAGGCGCTCGCGCCGAAGCCGGTGTCGCAATCGACCAGCAACGGCAGGTCGCACACGTCGGTGATGCGGCGCACGTCGATCAGCACGTCGTCGAGATTGGAGATGCCGAGGTCGGGCATGCCGAGCGAGCCGGCGGCGACGCCGCCGCCGGAAAGGTAGATGGCGCGGTAGCCGCTGCGCTGCGCGAGGCGCGCGTGGTAGGCGCAGATTGCGCCGATAACTTGCAGGGGTTTCTCGTCCTGCAATGCTTTTCTAAAGATCGCGCCGGGGCTCATGCGCCGAGCAACTGCTTCACGCCATCGCGCTCCTCATGCAGTTCCTTCAACGTCGCGTCCATGCGCTTGCGCGCGAAGTCGGACACGTCGATGCCCTTCACGATCTCGTAACCACCGTCCTTGCAGGTCACGGGATAGCCGTAGAGCACGCCCTCGGGGATGCCGTAGCTGCCGTCCGCGGGCACGCCCATGCTGACCCAGTCGTCCGGCGGCGTGCCGAGAATCCAGCTGCGCATGTGGTCGATGGCGGCATTGGCAGCGCTCGCCGCGGAGGACAGGCCGCGCGCCTCGATGATGGCCGCACCGCGCTTTTGCACCGTGGGAATGAAGGTGCCTTCCAGCCAGGCCTGATCGTTGATCATCGGCCATACCTTCTTGCCATCGCATTCGGCCTGGAACACGTCGGGGTACTGCGTCGCCGAGTGGTTGCCCCACACCGCCATCTTCGTTACCGACGCCACCGGCTTGCCGATCTTCTGCGCGATCTGCGAGGTGGCGCGGTTGTGGTCCAGACGCATCATCGCCGTGAACTGGGTGGGCTTCAGCCCCCTGGCGTTCTTCATGGCGATCAGGCAGTTGGTGTTGGCGGGATTGCCCACCACCAGCACCTTCACGTCGCGCTTGGCGACTTTGTCCAGCGCCTGGCCCTGCGGCGCGAAGATCTTGCCGTTCGCTTCCAGAAGGTCCTTGCGCTCCATGCCGGGGCCGCGCGGGCGGGCGCCGACGAGCAGCGCGATGTCCGCGTCCTTGAATGCTGCCATGGGATCCGATGCCGCGAGCATTCCCTGCAGCAGGGGAAACGCGCAGTCGTCCAGCTCCATCATCACGCCCTTCAGGGCCTGCTGCGCTTTCTCGTCGGGGATTTCGAGCAGCTGCAGGATCACGGGCTGCTCCTTGCCGAGCATGTCGCCGCTGGCAATGCGGAACAGAAGGCTGTAGCCGATCTGGCCGGCGGCGCCGGTGACGGCGACACGGACGGGCGCTTTGGACATGGGCGGGAGCTCCGGACGCGATGCGAAGTGGGCTTCCGAATTCTACCCCAGTGGATGGGGTGAAACGCAGTGCACAAAGAGAACTCAATCAATGTACTACGGCGCTATAATCTTTTCCGGTCGTCCCGCGCGGCCACCCTTCCTATGTCGAACGCAGTACCAGGAAAATCAAGGCCCAAGTACCTCAGCCTGCCGGCGCTGCTGTTCGAAATCCGGCTGCCGCTGCCGGGATGGGTGTCCATTTTGCACCGCATCAGCGGCTTGCTGCTGTTCCTGTCGCTCGTCTGGCTGCTGTTCATGCTGGATCGCAGTCTCGCTTCGGAGCCGGGCTTCGACGCCATGCGGCGCTACGCGGGGCTGCTGCCCGTCAAGCTCGCGCTCCTCGTCCTGGTCTGGGCGTACTGCCATCATTTCTGCGCGGGCATCCGCTTCCTGTTCCTCGACCTCGACCACGGCGTGGACAAGGCGACGGCGCGGCTGACCAGCGTCATCGTCTTCGCGGCAAGTCTCGCGCTCACGGCGTGGTTCGGGGTGCGGCTTTGGTAGAGCGCGTCGTCGTCGGGGCGCACTACGGCCTGCGCGACTGGCTGGCGCAGCGCATCACGGCCGCCATCATGGCGGTGTACACGGTGATCCTGCTGGCGATGCTGATCGGCGGCGCGCCGATCAGCTACGCGGTATGGCAGGACCTGTTCACGCAGGGCTGGATGCGCGTTGCGACGCTGCTGTTTGCCACCAGCCTCGCCTGGCACGCCTGGGTGGGAATGCGCGACATCCTGATGGACTATGTGAAGCCGGCGGGCGCGCGGCTCACGCTCGAGGTGGTGGTGCTGCTGGTGCTCGCGGGCATACTCGGCTGGACCATCCAGATCCTGTGGCGGTGAGCCGATGAGCGAACTCGCGGTTCGCAGGTTCGATGCCGTGGTCGTCGGCGCGGGCGGCTCGGGCATGCGCGCGGCGCTGGAACTCGCGCGTGCCAACCTCAAGGTGGCCGTCCTGACCAAGGTGTTTCCGACGCGCTCGCACACGGTGGCGGCGCAGGGCGGCATCGCTGCGCCGCTCGCCAATTCCACCGAGGACAACTGGCACTGGCACATGTACGACACCGTCAAGGGGTCGGACTATCTCGGTGACCAGGACGCCATCGAGTACATGTGCCGGCGCGCCAACGAAGTGGTGATCGAGCTCGAGCACATGGGGATGCCGTTCGACCGCCTGGAGAACGGCAAGATCTACCAGCGCCCGTTCGGCGGCCATACCCAGGACTACGGCAGCGCGAAAATGGCGATGCGCGCCTGCGCGGTGGCCGACCGCACCGGGCACGCCATGCTGCATACGCTCTATCAGCAGAACGTGCGTGCCAACACCCAGTTTTTCGTCGAGTGGATGGCGCTCGACCTGATCCGCGACTCGCAGGACGGCGCGGTGATCGGCGTCGCGGCGCTGGAAATGGAAACCGGCGAGGTGAGCATCTTCCAGGGCAAGGCGACGCTGTTCGCGACCGGCGGTGCCGGGCGCATCTACGCGGCAAGCACCAACGCGTTCATCAACACCGGCGACGGCCTCGGCATGGCGGCGCGCGCCGGGCTGCCGCTGCAGGACATGGAGTTCTGGCAGTTCCACCCGACCGGCGTCTACGGCGCCGGAGTGCTGATCACCGAGGGCGTGCGCGGTGAGGGCGGCTACCTGCTCAACAAGGACGGCGAGCGCTTCATGGAGCGCTATGCGCCCAATGCCAAGGACCTCGCCAGCCGCGACGTCGTGTCTCGCGCCATGACCACGGAGATCAAGGAGGGGCGCGGCTGCGGCCCGGAGGCCGACCACGTGCTGCTCAAGCTGGATCACCTCGGGCCCGAGGTGATCAACCATCGCCTGCCGGGGATCCGCGAGATCGCCATCAAGTTCGCCAACACCGACCCGATCCGCGAGTCGATACCGGTGGTTCCCACGGTTCACTACCAGATGGGCGGCGTCCCCGCCAACTACTTGGGCCAGGTGGTGGCGCCGGAGGGCGCCAGCCAGGAGGCCATCGTGCCGGGTCTTTACGCCGCCGGCGAATGCTCGTGCGTATCGGTGCACGGCGCCAACCGCCTGGGCACGAATTCGCTGCTCGACCTGCTCGTCTTCGGCAAGTCCTCGGGCGAACAGATGGCGAAGGACATCCGCACGCTGCCGCGCCCGCACCGCAACCTGCCTAAAGACGCCGGCGAACCGTCGCGCGCGCGCCTGGCGCGGCTGGACGCGGCCGGCGGCGGCGAGCGCGTAGCCGACGTCGCAATTGAGTTGCGGCGCACCATGCAGGCGCACTGCGGCGTGTTCCGTTTTCCCGAGGACCTGGCCGCGGGGGTCGAGAAGATGAAGCAGGTCGCCGCGCGCGCCGGGCGCGTCGCCATCGAGGACAAGTCCAAGATGTTCAACACGGCGCGCGTCGAGGCGCTGGAGCTGGACAACCTGGTCGAAACCGCGCTCGCAACGATCGTTTCGGCCGAAGCGCGCAAGGAGAGCCGCGGCGCGCAGGCGCGCGCCGACTTTCCGGACCGCGACGACAAGAACTGGATGCGGCACACGCTCTGGTACAAGGATGGCGGCCGCCTGGCGTACAAGCCGGTGCACCTGAAGCCGATGACGGTCGCATCCTTCGAGCCGAAGGTTCGCACTTACTAGGAACTAGGACCCGCTGATGAAGCTGTCGATCTACCGTTACGATCCCGACAAGGACGAAAAGCCCTACATGCGGGACTACGAGGTCCAGCTGGAGCATTCGGACCGCATGCTGCTCGATGCGCTCGTCAAGGCGAAGGCGCAGGACGACAGTATCGCGTTCCGCCGCTCCTGCCGCGAGGGCGTGTGCGGCTCGGACGCATTCAATATCAACGGCAAGAACGGCCTCGCTTGCATTACCAAGCTTGCCGACCTGCCGGCGCACGTCACGCTGCGGCCGCTGCCGGGCCTGCCGGTGATCCGCGACCTGATCGTCGACATGACGCAATTCTTCAAGCAGTACCACTCCATCCAGCCCTACCTGGTGAACCACGAGGCGCCGACCGAGCGCGAGCGCCTGCAGTCGCCGCTCGAGCGCGAGGCGCTCGACGGCCTGTACGAGTGCATCCTCTGCGCCTGCTGTTCGACCTCCTGCCCGTCGTTCTGGTGGAACCCGGACAAGTTCGTCGGCCCGGCGGGCCTGCTGCAGGCCTACCGCTTCATCGCCGACTCGCGCGACCAGGCGACCAGCGAGCGCCTTGACAATCTCGAGGACCCATACCGGCTGTTCCGCTGCCACAGCATCATGAACTGCGTGGATGCCTGTCCCAAGGGCCTGAATCCGACCCGGGCCATCGGCAAGATCAAGGAGATGATGGTAAAGAGGACAGTCTGATGTGCAGCGGGGAGACAGGCTGATGGACCGCGCGGCGCGCGACAGGCTGAAATGGAAGTGCCGGCGCGGGCTGCTGGAGCTCGATCTGGTGCTGGAGCGTTACTTGCGACAATACCCGGAGGACGCGGAGCTCGCCGAGCTCCTCGACCTGCCGGACAACGATCTCTGGGACATCGTCAGTGGCCGCAGTGACCGCTTCGATGGGAATCTGAGGGACATTGTGACGCGCTTGCGCGCGAACTAGGAAAGGACACTCATATGGACAAGAAAGCGACGCTTACCCTGCACGACGGGCGCAAGCTCGAATTCCCCGTGCTCTCCGGCAGCATCGGCCCGGACGTGGTCGACATCCGCACACTCTACGGCAAGGCGGGCGTGTTCACCTACGACCCCGGGTTCCTGTCCACGGCGAGCTGCAACTCGACCATCACCTACATCGACGGCGATGCCGGCGTGCTGATGTACCGCGGGTACCCGATCGAGCAGCTGGCGCAGCACTGCAACTTCCTCGAAGTGTGCTACCTGCTGCTGAACGGCGAGCTGCCGAACGCCAAGCAGAAGAGCGAATTCGACGGCATCGTCACGCACCACACCATGGTGCACGACCAGTTGAGCCGCTTTTTCAACGGTTTCCGGCGCGACGCACACCCGATGGCGGTCCTGGTGGGTGTGGTGGGTGCGCTGTCCGCGTTCTATCACGACGCCCTGGACATCAGCGATCCGCGCCACCGCACGATCTCGGCGTTCCGCCTGATCGCCAAGCTGCCGACCATTGTCGCCATGGCCTACAAGTACAACATGGGGCAGCCGTTCATCTATCCGCGGAACGATCTTTCGTACACCGCCAACTTCATGCGCATGATGTTCGCGGTGCCGGCGGAAGAGTACAAAGTGAACGATGTGCTGGTGCGGGCGCTGGATCGCATCTTCATCCTGCACGCCGACCACGAGCAGAACGCCTCCACCTCGACGGTGCGACTGTCGGGGTCCTCGGGCGCGAATCCGTTCGCCTGCATCGCCGCGGGCATCGCCTGCCTGTGGGGCCCGGCGCACGGCGGCGCCAACGAGGCCTGCCTGCAGATGCTGGAGGACATTGGCGATGTGTCGAAGATCGGCGAGTTCATCGGCAAGGTCAAGGACAAGAACTCGGGCGTGCGCCTCATGGGCTTCGGCCACCGCGTGTACAAGAACCACGACCCGCGCGCCAAGCTGATGCGCGAGACCTGCCACGAAGTGCTGAACGAGCTCGGTCTGCACAACGACCGCCTGTTCAAGCTCGCCGTCGCGCTGGAGAAGATCGCGCTCGAGGACCCGTACTTCGTCGAGCGCAAGCTCTACCCGAACGTCGACTTCTACTCCGGCATCGTGCAGCGCGCCCTCGGCATCCCGGTGTCGATGTTCACCTGCATCTTCTCGCTGGCGCGCACCGTCGGCTGGATCGCGCAGTGGCAGGAGATGATCGCCGATCCCGAGTACAAGATCGGCCGCCCGCGCCAGCTGTACAGGGGCGCGCAGCGCCGCGAAATCGTGCCGCTCGCGAAGCGGTGACGCCATGATGAAGGCGTTTCTCGCCAACTCGTACCTGTTCGGCGGCAATGCGCCGTTCGTCGAGCAGCTCTACGAGACCTGGCTCGCCGACCCGCAGGCGGTACCCGAGCAGTGGCGCGAATATTTCGAGGGTCTGCAGCGCCTGCCGGCGGCGGGCGGCGCGGTGCGCGACGTGGCGCACGCGCCGATCGTCGAGTCGTTCGCGCAGCGCGCCAAGGCCGGGGTGGCGCGGCCCTCGGCCGGGCCCGCGCCCGACCGCAAGCAGGTCTCGGTCATCCAGCTGGTTGCGGAGTACCGCTTTCGCGGCTGCCTGATCGCGGACCTCGATCCGCTCAAGCACCTGCCCAAGCCGCACATCGTCGAGCTCGAGCCCGGCTACTACGACCTCGCCGACGCCGACCTCGACACGCCGTTCAACACCGGCACCTACATGGGCGCCGAGCAGGCAACCCTGCGCGAGATCATCCAGCACCTGCGCGACACCTACTGCGGCACGCTCGGCGTGGAGTACATGTACCTGTCCAGCCGCGCCGAGAAGCGCTGGATCCAGGAGCGGCTGGAGCCGATCCGCTCGCGGCCGAGCTTCTCCGCCGACGACAAGCTGCACATCCTCGAGCGGCTGACCGCCGCCGAAGGGCTGGAGCGCTACCTGCACACGCGCTACGTGGGCCAGAAGCGCTTCTCGCTCGAGGGCGGCGACACGCTCATCCCGGTGCTCGATCACCTGCTGCAGCGCGCGGGCGCCGCCGGCGTGCAGGAGCTGGTGCTCGGCATGGCGCACCGCGGCCGTCTCAACGTGCTGGTCAACATCCTCGGCAAGATGCCGAAGGACCTGTTCCGCGAGTTCGAGGGCGAGCACGACCACTCGGCGCTCGCCGGCGACGTCAAGTACCACCAGGGCTTTTCCTCGGACATCAACACGCCGGGCGGCCCGATGCACCTGACGCTCGCCTTCAATCCGTCGCACCTGGAAATCGTCAATCCCGTGGTCGAGGGCTCGGTGCGCGCGCGCCAGCACCGGCGCAAGGACCGCGACGGCTCGCAGGTGCTGCCGGTGCTGATCCACGGCGACGCCGCGGTCGCCGGGCAGGGCGTGGTGATGGAAACGCTGAACCTGTCGCAGACCCGCGGCTACGGCACCGGCGGCACGGTGCACATCGTCATCAACAACCAGATCGGCTTCACCACCTCCGATGCCCGAGACGTGCGCTCGACGCTGTACTGCACGGACGTGCTGAAGATGGTCGAGGCGCCGATCTTCCACGTCAACGGCGATGACCCCGAGGCCGCGGTGATGGCAATCGAGATGGCGCTCGACTTCCGCATGCAGTTCAGGAAAGACGTGGTGGTCGACATCGTCTGCTTCCGCAAGCTCGGCCACAACGAGCAGGACGAGCCGATGGTGACGCAGCCGCTGATGTACAAGATCATCAACACGCATCCGGGCACGCGCAAGCTCTACGCCGAGAAGCTGGTGGCGCAGGGCGTGGTGGCTGCGGACGAACCGGACAAGGTCGCCGCCACCTACCGCCAGGCGCTGGAGGGCGGCTATCACACCAACAAGACCATCCTTTCCAACTTCAAGCCGCCGTTCGCGGTCGACTGGTCGAAGTACAGGAACACGAAGTGGAACGAGAACGACGACACCACGCTGCCGCTCGCCGACCTGCAGATGCTCGCCGAACGATTGACCGCGGTGCCGCCCGAGTTCAAGCTGCAACCGCGCGTCGAGAAGATCATGGCCGACCGGCGCCTCATGGGGCAGGGAAAGATCCCCGTGGACTGGGGCATGGCGGAGAACCTCGCCTACGCCTCGCTCGTCAAGGACGGCTACGCGGTGCGCATCTCGGGCCAGGACAGCGGCCGCGGCACGTTCTTCCACCGCCACGCCGTGCTGCACGACCAGAACCGCGAGAAGTGGGATTCGGGCACTTACATCCCGCTGCAGCACATTGCGCCCAACCAGGGCGACTTTGTGGTGATCGACTCGGTGCTGTCGGAGGAGGCGGTGCTCGGCTTCGAGTACGGCTACTCGACCTCGGAGCCGAACGAG
>JAOTWE010000093.1 GCA_029863065.1 Betaproteobacteria bacterium | reverse complement strand
CGATCGATTTCTCGAGCGTCGGCGAGAACCCGCCGCTCGTGATCGCACCTTCTCCGCCCGCGGCGTGGACTGTCTGGTGAGCGCGCAGCACGCCGCTGCGACCCGGCAGCACCAGGCCGGTGAGTTCACGCTCGGGTTTCCTCGACTGCAGCGCCGCCTTGCCGACGAAGTCGCGCGCGGCGCCAAGCACGACGGTCCAGGCGAGGCCCGACTCGAGCGGCGTCACCGACTCGTCCATGTCCTGGCCGTAAAGGTTCATGCCCGCTTCGAGGCGCAGCGTGTCGCGCGCCCCCAGGCCACAGGCGCGCACGCCGGCGGCGGCGAGGTGTTTCCAGGTTTCGACGGCTCGCGGCGCCGGAACGAGCAGCTCGAAGCCGTCCTCGCCGGTATAGCCGGTGCGCGCGATGAAGGCCTCGCCTGCCTGCCCGCCGAAGAAGACGCCGAGCGGCTCGCTTGCGGTCTTCAGCGCCGGCAGCGCCCGCCAGGTTTTCGCGCGCGCCTCGGGCCCCTGTACCGCGATCATCGCCAGGTCGCGACGCGCACGCAGCGCGAGCCGCGGCGCACGCTGCGCGCGCAGGCCTTCCAGCCAGGCGAGATCCTTGTCCGCCGTGCCGGCGTTGACAATGATGCGGAACAGGTCTTCTCGCAGGAAATAGACGATCAGATCGTCGAGCACGCCGCCGTCCTCGCGCAACAGGCACGAGTAGAGTGCCTTGCCGGGCCGCTGCAGGCGTTCGACGTCGTTGGCGAGCGCGCCGCGCAGGAACTCGCGCGCACCGCCGCCCTCGACGTCGATCGCCAGCATGTGCGAGGTATCGAACATGCCCGCATTGCGCCGCACCGCGTGATGCTCCTCGAGTTGCGAGCCGTAGTGCAGCGGCATCTCCCAGCCCGCGAAGTCGACCAGTCTGGCGCCGGCTTCGCGATGCGTGGCATGGAGCGGTGTGCAGTGCAAGCCGGATCCTCCGGAACGCAAAAAAGGGGCAGGGCCGGTCATCCGGCGCTGCCCCTCTGTCCATTGACCTGAGAGTTTTCGGCGCCGCGTCAGCCAGTGCCGTTGGCCCCTTCGGTGGGCAAGCCTTGCTCGCCGCTCTCCAGAGTGTTCCGCGCTGCAGAGTTCTTTTGCCTGAGCGATTGCGGGCGCTTACGCCTTCGGCGGCGGCATTGGTGCAGGTGCCGCTCTCTTCCCCACAGCGCACCCAGTCTAGCACCATCGATGCGTCACGGCCCACCGCCGCTAACACGCGCTGCAGCACCCGCTGATGCCGGTCACCGGTCCGGTGATCATGTCCCCGGCCGAAGAATGGCCGATCGCAACCAGTTCGACGGATAAGAAAATCTATCGCGCCTTTGATTGGTGCTTTTCCAGTCGCGGCGATCGCGGGCCGAGGCGCAAGCGTCGATCGGCTGTGCGTGCAGGCATCTTGCCTGCGGCGTTTCCTGGCGTGCAACGGCGGCCGTCCTGCCTCTTGCGCACTGCTACGCGATGTCGGGGGTCGGGTAACACGCCGACTGTCGGCGGCACCGCCGCGATTTGATACGCAGGCGGAAACGCATCGAGCGCCAATTGCGCGGCATCCAAGCCATGGCTGAGGCTGGCGCAGAATGCGAAAAAGTGACCCGGCAATTGTCCGCCGCGCAGCGCGCGCTGAGCAAAGCCTTGTTTTCAGCGTCCTGGCCTGTGCGATGCAGGTTTCTCCGGGAAAAGCGCGCCGGCGCCAAGATGGCTGAAGAACGCATCAGGCACGCAGCAGCCCTGCTGGCCAAATTCGGTTAATGAACTTTTCCGAGTATCATGAACGCCCAGCAAGATCCCGCAGGTTTCGCGGTGCCGTCTCTCGCCCTCTCCGTCCCGCAGTACTTAACCTACATCAAACAAGCTGGAATAACGGTCGTATGTGCTACTGTCCAGAGTCACGAATGAGAAGAATGTAGCTTGTCGATAAAGGAGATCAATAATGTTGCGTACCCTGTTTGTGTTTTGCGCCATGTTCGGAGTCTCAACAGCCGGCATCGCCGCCGAGGTGACCTACACGAAAGATATTCGGCCGCTGTGGGAGAAGAAATGCGCTGCTTGTCATGGGGCAAGTGCCCCCTATCTTGGCGACTTCAAGGAGAACGAGAAGAAATTCAAGGCTCAGTTCAAGGGACCAAGAATGGATACCTACGCCGATATGGTGTTCTTCATCGGCTGGCCCGACACCGGCGCCATCATGAGAAGGCTCGATGACGGAAAAAGCGCTGCTGGCGGCAAGCCAGGCAACATGTATCAATACCTCGGCGCAACAGACGAAGAGCGCCAGAAAAACCTGAATCTTTTTAAGGCGTGGGTCGGAGAGGGCGCCTGGAAATCAAATCGCTGGGAAGCGCGGGGCAATGTGCCGGCCATCACCAAGGAAGACATGGACAAGATCAAGGTGAAATACTGATGTAACTTGGCCTGCTGGAATGGATGGGCCGGCGCCCCCGACGTCATTGGCCAGCATTTGCGAAGTGTCGAACATGCCCGCATCGCGCCGCACCGCGTGATGCTCCTCGAGTTGCGAGCCGTAGTGCAGCGGCATCTCCCGGCCCGCGAAGTCAGCCAGCTTGGCGCCGGCTTCGCGATGCGCAGGAATAAGCGGGGTCTGGTGCAAGCCCTTTCCTCCGGAAAGCAACAAAGCACCATCGATACGTCACGGGCCAACGCCGCTAGGACGCGCGGCAGCGTGATCATCCGCGGCGAGCGCGTCCGCGATCGCGTGCAGCGTCGCGAAGCTCTCGCCGCGCACCAGGTCGCCGAACAGTGCGGCGCTGACGGCGTGGCTGTGTCCTTCGACTTCGCGCGCCAGCTGCTCGGCGGTATCCGCCCACGCGCAGTGCTCTGGCGCCAGCAGCCGCCGACCGAAGATCGCCGCGCTGATCGAATTCCTCGATGGCGGCGGCGCCGAGGGCATCATCACCGATCCACCGTATCTCGCGCCGGCACTCGCCGGCAAAGCGGGCACGCGCATCGTGCCCGCATGATTTCAAAACACCAAGGAGAACCAAGATGCCGGGCAAAGCGAAGTACGTTTTCATCGCCAGCATGGACGTCGAGCCGGACAAGGAAGCCCTGTTCAACGAGGTCTACGACACCGAGCACGTGCCGATGCTGCTCAAGGTGCCGGGCGTGCTGTCGGTGCGACGCGCGGTGAGCGTGCCGCTCACCATGTTCATCGGCGGCGAGAAGAAGACCATCGTCGCCGAGGGCGAGCCGCGCTACAGCGCGTATTACGAGCTCGAAAGCGCCGAGGTGCTGACCAGCGAGGCCTGGGCCAAGGCGGTCGAGGCCGGACGCTGGCCCTCGCAGGTGCGCCCGCACACGCGCAACCGCCGCCATGTGCTGCGCAAGCTGATGTAACCCGTAGGGTGGGCCATGGCCCACCCTGCCGATGATCGAAGTTAATCCCAGGAGAAGCGGTAGAAAAGGCCGGCGCCGCTCGTCGTGCCGCTCTCGGCGCGCAGCGACCAGTGCCGGCCGAGCGCGTAATCGAGCTTCACGAGATTGGTCACGACAGCGCCCAGTCCCTGCTCGTAACTGACGTAGAGCCGGTCGGAAATCCGCTTGCCGAACGCGACCACATTGCCTTCGGCTTCGCCGGCGCCTCGCAGCGTCAATTCATCCAGGCCGACGGCGCGCGCGACGCGCCGATCGAGCGGCAGCGACTCGCCGCGGGAGAGCAGCGTCCCGGCCGCGGCCTGCAGCAGGCCGAGGTCGGCGCGGCTCGCCTCGCCCGGTGCGCGTCCGAGCACGAGCCACGACAGGCGCTCGGCTTCGGGCACCGGCGGATTGGACACGAGCTGCAGCCGGGGCGATTGCAGGTTGCCGGTGATCTGGACGCCGGCCTCGACGGCCTGGTTGCGGCGCCACGCTGTGATGTTGAGCGCGGGATTATCGAGTGCGCCATCGAAGATCAGCTCCCCGGGATCGACCTCGAGGCGCTGGCCATAGGCGAACACCAGGGCATTCACCATGCGCACGCGGCCGTAGGCGCGCAACGCACCGTCCTCGCCGGCCACGCAGCGCACTTGGCCAGTCAGTTTCGCCTCGTATCCCTGGCCCTCGATTCTCAGGTTCTGCCCGAGGTCGAGCTGGATGTCGAGATCGAACGGCAGGGGCGTGGGCTCACCCGCCGCCTTGGGCGCGCGGCCGACAATGACGACGTCTTCCCCCGGCTTCGGTAAGCGGTCGCGGTCAAGGCGCAGGTGGCCGCGCTCGGCGCGCACTGTGCCGGTGAGCGACAGCCGATGGCCGTCGAACGTGGCGCCGCCTTCGCCCGAGACCGCGAGGCGCAAGTCGGGCCGCTCGAGCACGCCGAAGTTGCGCGCCGACCAGGCCAGGCGCGCCCCGCCTTCGGCAAAGCGCAACGGCATTTCTCCTTCAGCAGTGAAATCACCCGTGCCGGCCTGAATCGAGAACTGCGTTACCCGCAAGCGCTCGTCGCGCAGTTCGGCAACCAGCTTGCCATTCTTCAGGTAAACACCGTAGGGCGGCATGCTGACGCTGAGCGCCTCGCCGCGCAGGGTCCCCGTCAGGCTCGGCGCCGCAAGGGTTCCCGATGCCTGCAGATCCGCCCACAGACGGCCGTCCACCCGCGCCTGCGTAATGGTCGCCTCGGCGAGGGCGGCCAGCGCGGCGGCCTCGAGGCGCGCACGCAGATCGAGCGGCGATTGCGGGCCGATGGCGAGCGCGCCGGTCGCCGCCGGCGACGGCGCCACGCTGCCCTCGAGCGCGAGCTTGCCGTAGCGCGAAGCGGCGTCGAGCTTCAGCTCGACGCCACCGTCGGCGAACCGGGCATCGAGCGTCGTGTCACCGAGCCCGAGCGGGTAGGGTTCCTCGTCGCGCACGATCGCGAGGTCGCCGCTCCGGCGCCGCAGCTGCAGCGTGCCTTCGAGCCGGGGCGTGGTGCTGAGGGCCCACGAACCGTCGACGAGCAGGTTGGTGCGCACCTGCGCCGCGGCGCCGGCGGCGAGCACCAGCCAGCGCGCCGGCAGCGCGCTGAACTCCCCACTCGTCTGCAGGCGGCCTGCGGCCCATCTGGCTTCGCGGACCTGCAAGCGGCCCGCGTCGTGCTCGGCCGTGAAGGGCCCAAGTTCGGCGCGATCGCGCGCGAACACCAGCGCCGTCGCTCCAAGCATGCGCAGGGGATAGTCGCCGGCGTTCGTCAGCTCGAGAAGCTTGCCCCGCCAGGCACCATCGGCTTGCATGCCGCCCGCAAGCCGGGCGTCGACCCGCGCCGTCGGCGAGCGCGCCGACAGCTCCAGCTCGTGCGCGCTCCACGCGCCCGCGAGGATGCCTTCGGCCTGCAGGGCACCCGCGAGCCCGGGATCGATCTCCTGCAACCGCGGGATGGCGAGCGTCCAGGCGAGACGGTCGCCGGCGCGACCGAAGCTGCCGCGCACCGTGATGCGGCTGGCGCCGAATTTCGCCTCGGCCCGGGTGCTCGCAATGCGCTCGCGTGCGAATTGCGCGCTGCCACGGCTCTCGAGCGGCTTGCCGAGCAGCGTGCTGCGCTCGAGTGTCCAGCGCACCTCGACGAGCGGCGCCTCGCCGATGCGCCCATCGACGTCCGCGCGCCCGTTGATTGTGCCTGCGGGATAGTCGCCGAAGGCGGCAGGGTTGAACTTCTCGAACTGCAGCTGCGCTTCGGCGGCGAGCGGCTCGCCAAGCTTCAGCCTGCCCTTGCCGGTGATCTCGCCGCCCGCCGCCGTCGCCCGCAACCTGCGTACCTCGAGCGCTTCGCCGCTACGTACGACGTTCGCCTCGAGGCGCATGCCCTCCTGCGACAGCGTGCCGCGCACCGACTGCTCGTCATCTGCGATGACCAGGTCGAGCTCACCCTTCAATGCCGTGCGCAGCAGGTTGGCGCGCAGCGCCTGCAGGTCGAGCCCGCGCACCTCGAGCGACACGCGCGCGCGCCGCGCGTCGACCTCGCCCTTGCCTTCGAGCAGCCCACCGCCGGGAACTTCGATGCGCAGTTGCTCGAGGCGGGCGCTCGCCAGGCCCGCGGACGCGAAGCGCGTATGCGCCGCGGCGACCGGTAACCTGCGTGCATCGAGCGGGCCGGGTGCCGCGTTGACCAGAGAAAGGGTGCCCTCATATCCGGTCTTCGCCGCCCTGGTCTTGAGCACCGCCCTGATCTCGGTCCGCGGCAGCGCGGCATCAAGACGCGAAAGATTGACCGGTCCGGCGCGCGCCTCGAGCGAGCGCAATGCCGGCGCAGCGAACGGCGCCACTTCGATCTGGCCGTCCGCGGGAATGCCGGCGACGCTCGCGGCGATCGTGACCTGCAAAAGTTCGAGCGTGCCCTTCAGCTCGAGGCGGACCTGGGCGGGGAAGCGCGCGTCCGGCCGCGTGAACGAACCCGCCGCCGACAGGCCGCGCGGGCCGAGCGCGGCGTGCGAGAAGCGCACATCGGTCAAGAGCTGGCGTTGCTTGCCGGTGCGAAGCTCGAAACGCGAGATCGATACCTGCGCAAATCGTACGCCCATCGGCAAGGCCAATTCAGGCTGGGGCGATGACGCCTTTGCGGTACCCGTCAGCGCCACCTGCAACGATGCGATACGCAGCGGCTCGATGCCGATCTGGCCGCGCAACAGCGCCAGCGCATCGCCTTCGGCCTGCAGCTGCCGGGCTTCGATTCTCGTGCCGCCGTCGGCAAACGACACGCGCCCGATCGTCACCACCGAATTAAGTGCGCCGCGCGCGTCCGCAATCGTCAGCCTGCCGCCGCTCGCAGCTTCGGCGCGCGCGATCGCCCAGCGCAGGCCCGGCTCGGTGGCCACCAGCCAGGCGAGCGCGGCGGCCGCGGCGAGCAGCGGCAGCAGGACGAGGGCAAGCGCGGCGCGCTTCATCAGAAGACGTAACCGATCGAAATGTGCAGTCGGTACTCCTCGGTTTCCTTGCCGTAGGCGAGGTCGGCGCGCGCCGGGCCGATGGGCGTACGCAGCCGCACGCCCAGGCCGTAGCCGAGCGCCGCGTCGAAGCGCTCGCCCTCGTCCCAGGCGTCGCCGGCGTCGACGAATACGGCGAGGCCCCAATTCTCGCCAATCCAATGGGTGTACTCGGCGCTCGTCACGAACAGGCGCCGGCCGCCGACGATGGCATCGGCCTCGCGCACCCCCAGGCTCTCGAAGGCGTAGCCGCGCACGGTCCAGTCGCCGCCGGTGCGAAACAGGAATTCGGTCGGAATCCCCTGGCGCACGTCGGAAATCACGACCCCCGACTGGGCGCGCAGCAGCAGCTCGCCGCTGCGGCCCGCCGGCAACAGCAGATTCGCCTGCGCCGTCGCACGCAGGAACCTTTCGGTGGACAAGCCGGGAATGCCGCCGCCAATCTCCACGTTGCCGAAGTAGCCGGAGCGCGGCGCAATGATCTCGTCGGTACGGCGAAAGCTGCGGCGCAGGCCTACGTACACCGCGTGGCGGCTGTCGGTGATGACGCTGCCGGCGCGCTGATCTTCGAGGTGCCAGGATACGACTGCCGCCGAGGGCGCCAGGTCCGCGCCGAAGTTGTGCGCAATGCCGAGCGAGAACGAGCGCGCAATCTCGTTCTGGATGTCCGTGCGCGCCGCACGCGCGAAGTAGTTGTTCCAGCGCGCGCCGGCGCGCGGCGGCGCATCGAGATCGAGCTTGAGTTCCTGGATCTTGCGATCCAGCGCGAGTGCGCTGCCCAGCCGCCACGCAGAGTCGCGCAGGTCATGGTCGCCGTAGCGCAACTGAAAGCGCGGGCCGACATCGGTGCTGTAGCTCACGCCGCCCTCCACCTGCTTGGAGGGCGCTTCGATCACCGTCACGCGCAGCGGCGCGGCGGCGGCGTTTTCGGGCCGCGCCTCGATGTCGGCCTGCACGCTCGCGAAGTAGCCGGTTTCCGTGAGCCGCCGCTGGTAGACGACGAGCTCGGCGCGATCGTAGTCGACCCCCGGCCGCACGGGGCTCAGGTTCTCGACCAGTTCCGGCGCATAGCGCTGCGTGCCGGAAACCAGCACCGGTCCGAAGCGAAACGGCGGGCCGCTGTCCAGCTCGACGACGAGCCGCGCCTCGCGGCTGCCGGGGTCGACGCGCGCCTCGCTCGCGGCGACGCGAGCCGCGGCATAGCGCCAGCGCGAGAGCTCGCTCACCGCGCGGCGCTTGGCCGCCTCCCAGTCCTCCTGACGAAACGGCCGCCCGGGGAGCAAGGGCCAGGATTTGCGCACCCGTCCGAGCAGCTCGCGCGCCTGCGGGTCTTCGGAACCAGGTCCGCTGAAACGAATGTCGACTGCGGCGACCGAGGTGCGCTCGCCGGGCTCGAGCTCCAGCAACACGCGCCAGGGCTGTGCCGCTTCGTCGATCGCGACGCGCACCTGCGGGGAAAAATAGCCTTCCGCGGCGGCCAGCGCGCGCGCGTCCGCTGCCGCTTCGTCGGCCAGGCGCCGCAGCAGCCCGGGGGTCATCTGCGGGTCGCCCTGCCAGCGCATCAGGTTCAGGCCCTTGCGCAGCGGCGCCGCCAGCGCCTCCGGCGCCTTGATGTCGACGCGGTACTCGAGCGCATGGGCTGCGCCGGATGTGCACAGAATTGCGACGAGGATGGCGTACGGACGGACGCAGCAGCGCACAGGCTCATTCTAAACGCTGCATTCGCTGCACCGCACAAACCGCGGTTTATGTGAGAATTCCCCGTTCATGGAGGAGGGCCCTGCTCGATGAGTATCGATATCGGGACGTGCGATACGTTTCCGAAGCTCCTGCTGATGCACGCGCGCGTGCGCGGCGCACTGCCGGCGATTCGCGAAAAGGATCTGGGCATCTGGCAGACCTGGACCTGGCGCCAGTTCGCTGACGAGGTGCGCGCCCTCGCCTGCGCGCTCGCCGATCAGGGGCTCAAGCGCGGCGACCACATGGCGCTGGTGGGCGACAACCGCCCGCGCGTTTACGCCGCGATGTGCGCGGCGCAGTGCCTGGGGGCGATTTCCGTACCGCTCTACCAGGACGCGGTGGGCGGCGAGATGGCATTCCCGATCCAGAACGCGGAGATCGAGCACGCGCTCGCCGAGGACCAGGAGCAGGTCGACAAGCTGCTCGAGATCCTGCCGCGCTGCCCACGCTGAAGCATATCTACTACGACGACGCGCGCGGCCTGCGCCACTACACGCAGCCCGAACTCACGAGCTACGAGTCGCTGCTGGAAGCGGGGCGCGCGGCGCTCAAGCGCGACCCGGCGTACCTCGACACCGAGATCGCCAAGGGCCGCGGCGAGGATACTGCGGCGATGTTCTTCACCTCCGGGACCACCGGAACGCCCAAGGGCGTCGTGCTGACGCACCATGCGCTCATCGACCGCGCGAAGGCCGCCGCCGAGCTCGAGGGCCTCGGCGACCACGACGTGGTGCTCGCCTACCTGCCGCCCGCCTGGATCGGCCAGAACATCTTCTCCTACGCGCAGCCCTTCGTCACCGGCTACTGCATCTGCTGCCCCGAATCGGCCGAGACGGTGATGACCGACATGCGCGAGATCGGCCCGACGTACTACTTCGCGCCGCCGCGCGTGCTCGAGGCGCTGCTCACGCAAGTGTCCATCCGCATGGAGGACGCGAGCGCGTTGAAGCGCTGGCTGTACCGGAAGTTCATGGACGTCGCGCGCCGCGTGGGCGGAGCGCTGCTCGACGGCAAGCCGGTGGGCGTGCTCGAGCGGCTGCGGTACCGGGTCGGCGACTTCGTGGTGTATGGCCCGCTCAGAAACGTCCTCGGCATGAGCCGCGTGCGCGTCGCCTACACCGCGGGCGAGGCCATCGGGCCGGACCTGTTCAAGTTCTACCGCTCCATCGGCATCAACCTGAAGCAGCTCTACGGCTCGACCGAGACGAGCGTGTTCGTCTGCGTGCAGCCCAACGGCCAGGTGAAGTCCGATACCGTCGGGCCTGCGGTGCCCGGCGTTGAGCTGAAATTCACGCCGGAACGCGAGCTGCTCATCCGCTCGCCGGGCCTGTTCAAGGAGTATTACAAGAATCCGCAGGCGACGATGGAGGCGAAGGACCGCGAGGGGTGGTTCCACACCGGCGACGCGGGCTATTTCGACCCCGACGGCCACCTGAAGATCATCGATCGCGTGAAGGACGTCGGCAAGCTCGCCGACGGCACCTTGTTCGCGCCCAAGTACCTCGAGAACAAGCTCAAGTTCTTCCCCTACATCCAGGAGGCGGTGACCTTCGGCGATGGGCGCGAGCGGGTGTGCGCCTTCATCAACATCGACGCCGAAGCGGTGGGCAACTGGGCCGAGAAGCGCAACATGCCCTACTCGGGCTACGTCGACCTCGCCTCGCGCGACGAGGTCTACGACCTGGTGCGCGAGTGCGTGGAGCAGGTGAATGCGGATCTGGCGCAGGAGCCGGAGGTCGCCCACTCGCAGATTCACCGTTTTCTCGTCCTGCACAAGGTGCTCGACGCCGACGACGAGGAGCTCACGCGCACGCGCAAGGTGCGCCGCGGCTTCGTCGCGCAGAAATACGCCACGCTCGTCGACGCCCTGTACGGCGGCAAGCAGTCGGTGCACGTCGAGGCGCAGGTGAAATACGAGGACGGGCGCACTGGCACGATTTCCGCCGACCTCAAGATCTATGACGCGAAGACCTTCCTCCCGGACGCGGCGAAGCGCGCCGCATGAGCCGCGACGGGCGCATCGGCGAGATTGTCCTCTCGGTGCAGGCGGTGTCGCTCGCCTTCGGCGGCGTGAAGGCATTGCAGGAGGTGTCCTTCGACGTGCGCGAGCACGAGGTGCGCGCCATCATCGGCCCGAACGGCGCCGGCAA
>JAOTWE010000328.1 GCA_029863065.1 Betaproteobacteria bacterium | reverse complement strand
CGGCGGCCGCCGCCGTGGCCATTGAGGCCAAAGCGCTTGCAGGCGATCTCGAAGCGCTTCTCGATCAGCTCGGCGTAGTTGCCGGTGCCGCGCATTCTTTCGTGGAACCTCGGGTCGTTGTCCCTGGCGCCGCGCATCTGGCGCACGATGCTGATGACGTGCTCGGCGCGCTGCGGGTAGTGCGTCGCCAGCCACTCCTTGAACAAGTCCTTCAGCTCGTTCGGCAGCCGCAGGATGACGTAGGCCGCTTCCAAAGCGCCTGCCTTCGACGCCTCTTCCAAGACGTGCTCCAGCGTCTTGTCGTTCAGCGCCGGGATGAGCGCCGCCGCCATCACCCCGCAGGGCACGCCGGCGGCCGACAGTGCCCTGAGGGTATCGAGCCGGCGCTGCGGGCTCGCGGCGCGCGGCTCGAGCTTGCGCGCCAGCGCGCGGTCGAGCGTGCCGATGGAAACGAACACCTTCACCAGGTTCTTTTTCGCCATCGGCGCGAGCAGATCCAGGTCGCGCTCAACGAGCACCGACTTGGTGACGATGGTGAGGGGGTGGTCGCACTCGGCGAGGATTTCGAGGATTTTCCGCGTGATGCCATGCCTGCGTTCGGCCGGCTGGTAGCAGTCGGTGTTGGCGCCGAGCGAAATCGGCGAGACGGCGTAGCCCGGCATCGCGAGCTCCTTGCGCAGGAGTTCGGCGGCGTTCGTCTTGGCGAAGAGCTTGGTCTCGAAATCCAGTCCCGGCGACAGCTCGAGGTAGGCGTGGCTTGGCCGGGCGTAGCAGTAGATGCAGCCATGCTCGCAGCCGCGGTAGGGATTGATCGACTGATCGAACGCAATGTCGGGCGAGTCGTTGCGCGCGATGATGGTTCGCGCGCGCTCGATGGTGATGGTGGTCTGCAGCGGCGCCAGCGGCTCGTCGTCACGCGACCAGCCGTCGTCGAAGGGCGCGCGCGCTTCGGACTCGAAGCGTCCCTGAATCTGCGAAAGCGCGCCGCGTTGACGATGCATTCGTTCTAGAATGGCCAAACCCCCTGATACTGTATACATGAACAGTACCCGCCGCAACGTCGGCCTGCTGGCCGCCTGCCAGGCGCTGCTCTTAACCAATAACGCCACGCTCATCGCCATCAACGGCCTCGCCGGCCTGGCGCTGGCGCCGCATGCGGCGCTCGCCACGCTGCCGGTGACCTGCTGGGTGGTGGGCGGTGCGCTTGCCACCATGCTCGCGTCGCTGCACATGAAGCGGGTCGGCCGTCAGCGCGGCCTCACCGCCGGGACGCTCTGGGGCATCGTCGGCGCGCTGATTTGCGCGAGCGCGGTGTGGGTGCAGAGCTTCTGGTTGCTGTGTTTCGGCGCACTGGTTTTCGGCGTGTATAACGCCTACGGCCAGTACTACCGCTTCGCCGCCGCCGACGTCGCGAGCGCGGATTTCAAGAGCACCGCGATTTCGCTGGTGCTCGCCGGTGGGCTGGTGGGCGGCATTCTCGGCCCGACGACCAGCCGCTTCACCGTGGACCTGCTGCAGCCGCGGTTCACCGGCGCGTACCTCGCCCTGGTCGGCTTCGCGCTCGTCACCATGGTGTTGCTGCGCCTGATGCGCATCCCGACGCCCGACGCGAAGACGCGAACCGCCGCCGGCCGGCCATTGCGCGAAATCGCCGCGCAACCGCGGTTCATCGTCGCCGTGATGGCGGGCGCCATCAGCTATGGCGTGATGAATTTCCTCATGACCTCGACGCCGATTGCCATGGGTTTTTGCGGCCATCCCTACGGCGACGCCGCGTTCGTCATCTCCTCGCACGTGATCGCCATGTTCGCACCCTCGTTCGTCACCGGCCGGCTGATCAAGCGATTCGGCGTGCTGCAGGTTATGTTCGTGGGAGCATTGCTCAATTTCTCTGCTATCGGCGTCGCGCTTTCGGGCATCGCGGTTACGCAGTTCTGGTGGTCCCTCGTCCTGCTCGGCGTCGGCTGGAATTTCCTCTACCTCGGCGGCACGACGCTGCTGACCGAGACCTACCGTCCCGAGGAGATGGCCAAGGCGCAGGGCGCGAACGACCAGGTCATCTTCATCATGTTGGCAGTGTCGTCGTTCACTTCGGGCCTCACGGTGACCGCGGCGGGCTGGGAGCGCGTCAACCTGTTCGCCCTGCCGATGGTCGCCGTGGTCGCGATCGCCATTCTCTGGTACGGCATGACCGAGCGCGCGCGCAGGGCTGCCGCATGAGGCCGCCCGCCGCACCCGGCCAGCGGCTCGAGGAGGTCGATACCCCGGCCCTGATCCTCGAGCTCGACGCGTTTGAAGCCAACCTGCGCACGCTCGCCGACGCGGTACGGGGCAGCGGCGTGCGCGTGCGCACGCACGCCAAGACGCACAAGTGCCCCGAGGTGGCCAGGCGCCAGGTGGCGCTCGGCGCGGTGGGCGCGTGCTGCCAGAAGGTATC
>JAOTWE010000327.1 GCA_029863065.1 Betaproteobacteria bacterium | reverse complement strand
GCGCGTGGCGCGGCGCGCACGCGCACCTCGACCTTTTCGCCCTGGTCGCGCATCTGCGTGACGATCTCGCCGTCCACGTGCAGCCGCAGGAGCCGCGCGACGAGCCCTGGGTCGAGGCCGCTCGCGCGGATCGCCTGAGGATCAAGGCGCAGCCGCAGCTCGGGGCGCCCCGGCACGTCGTCATCGGTCACGTCCCGCGTGCCCGGGACGGCGCGCACGATGTCGAGCACCGCGTTGGCGGCGGCGCGCAACTCGGCAGCATCGTCGTTCCTGACGCGCACGCGGATGGGCCTGGACACCGGCGGCCCGCCCGCCATCATGAGAAAGCTGACCTTTCCGGGTCCCGGGAGCGACTCGATGTCCTTGCGCAGCGCCGCCACAATTTCGCCAACTTCGCGACCTTCATTGCCGCGCGGCTCGAGCGACACTACCAGCTGGCCGTAGGCATCGCCGTACAGCGGCTCGGTATCGGTGAACTTTATTCCGGCGAGCGCAGTGAGCGCGCGCGCCTCGCCGTCTCGCAGGCGCGCGCGAACCGCGCGCTCCATCTGCTCGACGCGTGCGAGCGTCGTCTCGATCGGCGCGCTCGCCGGCATGTCCACGTTGACGTAGAAGAGGCGAATCGGGTCGAAGGCAAAGAACTCCAGGCGCACCAGTCCACCCGCGACCGAGGCGAGCGCGGCGGCGAAGGTCAGCACGATGAGTACCGCGAAAACCTTGGGCCAGCGCATGACCACGAGCAGCGCGCGCGAGTAGCGCAGGCGCAGCTGGTGGGTGAAGCGGTGGCGCATGCGCTGCAGCCTGGACGGCCGCGTCAGATCGAGCTTCAGCGCAACGACGTGCGTCGGCAGCATCCAGAAGGCCTCGACGAGGCTGATGGCAAGCGTGAGCGTGACCACGAAAGGGATGACGAACATGAACTTGCCGACGAGGCCGGGCAGGAGCATCAGCGGCAGGAAGGCGGCCATGGTCGTGAGCACCGAGGACGTGATCGGGGCCGCAGTCTCGCGCAGCGCGTCGAGCGCTGCGGCGAGCACCTGCTGGCCGCGCTGCACGCGGTAGTAGATCGCCTCCACCACCACCACCGCGTCGTCCACCAGCATGCCGAGCACGATCACCACCCCGAGCAGCACGGAGATGTTGAGCGTGGAGCCCACGGCGTTGAGCACCGCGAAGCCGCCGGCAAGAGAGAACGGGATGCCGACTGCGACCAGCACCGATACGCGCGTGCCCAGGAATAGCCAGCAGACCGCGAGGACCAGCGTGAGGCCGAGCAGCGCGTTGGATTCCATGACGGAGATCGCCTGGCGCGTCGGGATGGTCTGATCGTCGGTCAGTGCGAGCTTCAGTCCGAGCGGGGCGAGCACGGCGTTTTTTTCGGCGACGTAGCCCCTGATCAGCTCGACCAGCTCGAGCGTATTGGTGTAGGGCTTCTTGCTGACCGAGAGCAGCACCGCCGGGCGGCCGTCGGCCGAGGCCAGGTGGCGCGGCGTGGCGCGGGCGCGCTCGACGCGCGCCACCTCCTCCAGCGGGATGCGCGTGCCCGTGCGTGGCACGGCGAGCGTCAGTCCGGCGAGGTAGTCGGGGTTGGGGTCCTGGCCGATGACGCGCACCAGCCAGGCGTCCTTGCCGGCGCGCGCCTTGCCGGCGAAGGTGTCGCGGAACCAGCCGCCGACGGCATCGGCTACGTCGGCGGCGGTCAGGCTGCGCGCGGCGAGGCGCCGCGGATCGATCTCGACGCGCAGCTCGGCGTCGTGCAGACCAAGCGCGAACACCTGGTCCACACCGACGAGCCGCTCCAGGTCGGTGCGCACCTCCCGCGATACGCGCCGCAGCGACTCGTCGTCCGCAATACCGGCCACCAGGACCTGCGCCGTCGGGAAGCCGTTCGAGGTGGTGATCTCGAGCACACGGGGGTCGTCGCGTACCTCCACCGGAAGCTCGGTCTGCGCCTTGTTCTGGATCTCGCGCCGCAGGTCGTTGACGCGCTTGTCGAACACGCGTTCGGAAATGTCGCGAAACCGAACCAGGATCGAGGACACGTTCTCGCGGCTCGAGGAGAGCACGAAGCGAATGTCGGTGACGTTCTTGATGGCGTCCTCGAGCGGCTGGGTGACGCGTTTCTCCACGTCCTCGGCCGAGGCGCCGGGCAGCGTGGTGATGATGCTCACCCAGTTGAAATTGATCTCCGGGTCCTGCTCCCGCGGCATCTGCAGGTAGGAGAGGGTGCCCATGACCAGCACCACCGCGAACAGGATGTTCGCGAGCGGGTGATTCTTGATCAGCAGCTCGACGAACTTCATCGCAGCTGCTGGCCGTCCTTCAACGCGAAATGTCCCTTGACCACAATGCGCGCGCCAGGCGGCAGATCGACGCGCGCCGGACGGCCTTCCTGCGCCTCGGGCAGGGCGTGAAAGCGCGCCGTGCCGGCGTCATCGA
>JAOTWE010000092.1 GCA_029863065.1 Betaproteobacteria bacterium | reverse complement strand
CCAGCATTCCGGCGTGCGGCGCCGGGCGAAACGCTCGCCGGAATGCTGGCCCGGGGTTACTGGGATGCGCTCTCCGGTGGCGCTGAAGCCATGGTCACGGTGCTACCGACGGTGCAGGCAGTAGGCAGGAGGGCCGATGCGCATTGAGGCGCTGCCCGCCGTTGCCGCACTGAACCAGCGCTTCCTGCTCGATTTTCCGGGCGAGGCGGCACGCGAGCTGGAAGCCATGTCGATTGAGGACGCCGCGTCGCTGCTCGCCGCGCTCGCGCCGCGCGCCGTGGTGCGCGCCTGGGAGGCCCTCGCACCCGACGTGGCGCGCGAAGTGCTGGAACTCCTGCCCGAGGACCTGTCGCGCCACGTGCTCGTCGAAGCCGAGCCCGCCGCGAGCGTCGCGGTGCTGTCGCAGCTCGAGCCGGAGGAGCGCGAGAAGCTGCTCGCGCGCATCGACAAGGAGGTGGCGCACGAATTGCGCGAGCTCGCCGCCTACCCGGAAAATTCAGCCGGCAAGATGATGGACACGCGCGTCAGTCCCTTGCGCGCCGGCATGACGGTAGGCGACGCCATCGAGCGCCTGCGCGCCGTCCGGCGGCACGGACTGCGCGAAATCTACGTGGTGGACGACGACGGGCGCCTCACCGGGCGCATCGAGATGCAGGACCTGGCGCTCGCCGATCGCGCGCGGCCCCTGGGCGCGATCACGCGTGGCGTGGTGGCGGCGGTACGCGACCTCGACCCGCGCGAAGAGGTGGTGGAAATCCTGCAGCGCGAGCCGATCACCGTGTTGCCCGTGGTGAACCACGCCGGGCGCTTCATCGGCGTCATCCGCCAGGCCGGGCTGATGGCGGCGGTGGAGGAGGAGACCAGCATCGACATCCAGACCATGGTGGGTGCGAGCCCGGACGAGCGCGCGCTATCGCGCCCATGGTTCGCAGTGAAAAAGCGCCTGCCCTGGCTGCAGATCAACCTGCTGACGGCGTTTCTCGCCGCGGCGGTGGTGGGTCTGTTCGAGGGCACCATCGCCAAGTTCACGGCGCTCGCCGTGCTGCTGCCGGTGGTGGCGGGGCAATCGGGCAATGCCGGCGCGCAGGCGCTGGCCGTCACGATGCGCGGACTGGTGCTGCGCGAGATCAGCCTGCGGCACTGGCCCAAGGTGGTATGGAAAGAAGCGGCGGTGGGCCTGTTCAACGGCGTCGCGGTCGCGGCGACCACGGGTATCGGCGTCTATTTCTGGAGCGGCTCCATCGGCCTGGTGTACGTGATCGCCATCGCCATGGTGATCTCCATGGTGGCCGCGGGCCTTGCCGGCGCTCTGGTGCCGATCCTGCTGCGCCGCTTCGGTCAGGATCCGGCCACCGCCTCGTCCATCATCCTCACTACCGTGACTGACGTGGTGGGTTTCTTTTCGTTCCTTGGTATCGCGACGTTGCTCGCCGGGATGCTGGGGGCGATCGCGAGCTAGCGCGCTGCCCAGCCGCCGCTCACCGGAAACACCTGGCCGACGAAGCAGTCGGCCGCGTCGCTGCACAGGTAAGCGGCAAACTCGGCATCTTCCCTCGCGCTCACCAGGCGCCCGAGCGGCACCTCGTGCTTGAGGCGCTCCTGGAACTTCGGGTTGGCCTGCACTTCCGGCGGGAAGTACGTCGGGTTGTCGACGAAGTTCTGCGCGATCGCGTTCACCTGTACGTTGTGCGTTGCCACCTCTACGCCGAGTGCCTGAACGTAGGCGAGCTGTGCGCCGCGCGCCGCGCTGTAGGTCGTCAGGCGCCGACTACCGCGCAGCGCCGAGGCGCTGCCCATGATCAGGATCTTGCCTGCGCGCCGCGCGATCATTGCCGGCAGCGCGGCCTTGCACAGCCGCGGCAGCGGATCGACCAGCGCAGCGAAGGTGTCGCGCCACTCCTGTTCGGATGCTGCCGTGGCCTCGGTCTGCGGGGCGGGAAACGCGAGGTTGGCGACCAGGACGTCGATCGTTCCGGCGGCGGCGATGGCGGCCGCGGGCGCCTCGGGGGCAATGAGTGGCCGCGTGTCGGCGATGACCTTGGCACCGTGCTCGGCGAGCACTTCGCACAGCACCGGACCCATAAAGGCGTCAGCCTGCGTGATCAGGATGCGTTTGCCTTTGAGATTCATTCTCCGCCGCAGCCTACAACAAGGTCACAGCCAGCGGCGCACCCTCGAGCGATAGTCGGCGTAGGGCGCACCGAACTTGGATGCGAGGGCCCGCTCCTCGGGCGCAATCTGAAACCGGTTCATGTAAAGCACGAACGCCACGGGCCCGAGCAGGGCCCAGGCAGACGACAGGTACACCGCCCAGGCGACGAGAATCAGAACCGAGCCCAGGTACATCGGATTGCGCGTCAGCCGGTAGATACCCGAGCACACCAGCGCGGAGGTCTTCTCCAGCTTCATCGGGTTGACGGTCGTCTTGGCGAGCTGGAACGAAACGATGCCGGCGATGTCGATGCCGACGCCTGCCAGGGCGCAGACAATCGCCGAGCCAATGCGGGCGGATTGCGGCAGATCGACCAACGGTGCCAGTCGTGCAGTTCCCCACATCGCGCCAGCGGCCAGCAGCGCGACCACGGGCGGAGGAATCCTGAGCTCGAGCACTCGCATGCCGACCAATGTTACAGCGCCGCATGCGCCGGCCGCAGCCCGCACCAGCGAACCGCTAGACTGGCGGGATGAACGAACTGCTCATCCGCGGCGCCACGGTCTACGACGGCACCGGTAAGCCCGGCCGCATTGCGGATGTGGCGGTGAAGGACGGCCGTATCGCCGCGCCGGGTTCCGCCAGGAAAACGCTCGACGCGGGCGGCCTCGCCCTCATGCCCGGCATCGTCGACATCCATACGCACTACGACGCGCAGGTCACCTGGGATGCGAAGCTCTCGCCGTCGCCGGCGCTCGGCGTCACCACCGCCATCCTCGGCAACTGCGGCTTCGGCATCGCGCCGTGCCCGCAGGCGCTGCGCGAGACGATCCTCAGGAATCTGTCCGTGGTCGAAGGCATGGACGTCGAGGCGCTGCTCGCGGGCACGCGCTGGGACTTCGAGACTTTCCCGCAGTACCTCGATGCGCTCGAGCGCATCCACCCCTATGCCAACGTCGGCGTGCTCGCCGGGCATTCGACGATCCGCAGCGCTGTGATGGGAGAAGACGCGTCCAGCCGCAAGGTGCCGACGCCGGAGGAACTGAATACGATGCAGAACGCGGTGCGCGAAGCGCTGCGCGTGGGCGCCGCCGGATTTGCCTCGTCTTTCTCGCCCAACCACAGCGGCTGGGGCGGACGCCCCATGCCCTCGACGATCTGCGAAGACGCGGAGCTGCGCGCGATGGTCGAACCGCTGAAGGAGGCGGGCAGGGGCATCTTCGTGGTGGCGGCGGGCTCGAAGGCGACACCCGAGTATCTCGAGCAGATGGCTGCCGACACCGGCCGGCCGATGTTCATGGTGACCGTGCTCACCATGTACACGGACCAGGCGCCGGGTCGTGCCATGACCTACTACGAGCGCTGCAGCGAGGCTTTGCAGCGCGGGCACGAGGTCTACATCCACGCCAACTGCCAGCCGCTGTCATTCGATTTCACGCTGCGCGAGCCGTATCCGTTCATGGCGCTCGACGCGTTCGATCGCGTGAAGCGGGCAAAGCCGGAGGCGCTGCCGTCGATCTACGCCGATCCCGTGTTCCGGCAGCAGTTCCGCGAAAGCCTGCGCAATCCGAAGCCGGGGGTGCTGTTCTCGGGCGATTGGAGCAAGGTGGAGATCGACGGCGTGCCGCTGCCGCAGCTCACCGCCGGCAAGGATGCGCTGGACTATTTCTGCGACCTGCCACCGGACACGCAGATGATCGCGAAGCTGTTCCAGAACGACGACGCCGGCGTGGCGCCGCTCCTCAGGCACGAGGCGGGCGTGATCGCGCTGTCGGACGCGGGTGCGCACCTCATCTACTTCTGCGACGCCGGCTTCGGCCTGCATTTTCTCGCGCACTGGGTGCGCGGCAACGGCACGTTCACGCTGGAAGAGGGCGTGCGGCGCCTGACCTCCGATCCGGCGCGCAAGTACCGCATTCCGGAGCGCGGCGAGATCCGTATCGGCGCCTTTGCCGATCTGCTGCTCTTCGACCCGGCGGCGGTGGGGCTGTCGAACCTGCGCCGGGTACAGGACATGCCCGGCGGCGGCGCGCGCATGATCCGCGAGCCGCTGGGCGTGCACGGCGTGTGGGTGAACGGCGTGCAGGTGCACGACGGCCGCGATTACTGCGCACTGGCGCGCGGCCCGGGCCGCGTGCTGCGCGAATTCGGCCGCTAGCGGACTACTGCAATTCCTTGCCCGGCTTGAACGCGACCGGGTCGAGCGCGTAGCGCGCCAGCAGGGAGTGGAAGTCGACGCGGTTGCGCTTGGCGATCTTTGCCGCCTGGTTGACGTTGCCGTCGGTGATGCGCAGCAGGCGCGTAAGGTACTGGCGCTCGAACTCGCGGCGCGCTTCTTCAAGAGCCGCGAAGTCGTTGCCCGGTGGGGCGAGGACGCGTTCCACCAACGCCGCCGTCAGGACCGAGCCGGCGCACAGCTCGACGCATCGGGCGATTACGTGCTGCAGCTGGCGGACGTTGCCCGGCCAGGGGGCGGTGAGCAGCAGTGGCACGGCCGTCGGCGCCACCGCGGTGATCGTCTTCTTGCAGCGGGCGGCGGCCTCGGCGGCGAAATGCGCCGCGAGCAGCGGAATGTCCTCGCGCCGCGCGGCGAGCGGCGGCAGCTCCAGCGTCACCACGTTCAGGCGGTAGTACAGGTCTTCGCGAAAGCGCCCGGCGGCGATTTCCTCGCGCAGGTTGCGGCGCGTGGCGGCGATGACGCGTACGTCCACGGCAGCCGATTGCGTCGCGCCCACGGCGCGCGCCTGGCGCTCCACCAGCGAGCGCATCAACTTCGCCTGCAGGGCGAGCGGCAGGTCGCTGACCTCGTCGAGGAAGAGCGTGCCGCCTTGCGCCGACTGCATGAGGCCCTGGTGCTCGCGCACGGCGCCGGGAAACGCGCCTTTCACGTGGCCGAACAGTTCGGATTCGAGCAGCGGCTCGGGCAGCGCGCCGCAATGCAGCGCCGCCAGCGGCCGGCCGAAGCGCGCGCCGGCGGCGTGCAGCGCGCGCGCCAGCAGCTTCTTGCCGGTGCCGCTCGCACCCTGCAGCAGCACGCTGGCGTCGCTGGCCGCTGCCAGCTGAGCGTGCGCGAGCAGGCGTTCCATCGCCGGGCTGCGCGCAACGATCTCGCGCCGCCATTCGGACGCAAGTCCCGTCGCGTGCGCGGCCATGGTAAGCCGCATTCTAGCCGCTATACTCGCCGCATCCGCCTCTTTCTTGCCCTCAACGCACGCTTTGCGCAACGCCGCGCGCGCACGCTGCTCGCCGTGGCCGGCGTGGCGCTGGGCGTGGCGCTCGGCTTCGGCGTGCACCTCGTGAACCGGGCCGCGGTCGACGAGCTCGCCGCCGGCGTGCGCGCCATGGCCGGCGAAGCCGATCTCGAAGTGCTCGGCGGCCGCGGCGGCTTTGCCGAAGCGCTCTATCCGAAGCTCGCGCGCCTGCCGGAAGTGGCGGCATTGAACCCGGCGCTCGAGCTCGACGCCGGACTGCCCGGCGGGGGCGCGATCCGCGTTCTCGGGCTTGATATGCTGCGCGCCGCGCAACTGCAGCCGGCGCTGTTCGCGCACCAGCCGCAATTGCGGGCGCAGATCCTGAAGCCCGACACCGTGCTGCTGTCGCAGGCCGCGGCGGAGCGGCTGCGCCTGGGCACGGGCGCTCGCCTCGGGATCGTCGTTGGCCTTGCCACCGTCGAGCTCGAAGTGATCGGCACGCTGCCGGCCTCGAGCCTGCACGGCGTCGCGGCGCTCGCCGACATCGCTACGGTGCAGTGGCGCCTGGACCGCGTGGGTGAGCTCAACCGCATCGGGCTGCGGCTCGCGCCGGGCGCCGATCCCGAGGCGATGCGCGCGCGCATCGCGAAGCTCCTGCCCGCGGGCGCGCATGCGACGCGCGTCGAGACGGTCGAGGAGAGCGGCGCCGCGCTGTCGCGCGCCTACCGCGTCAACCTCAACGTGCTGGCGCTGGTGGCGCTGTTCACGGGAGGATTTCTCGTGTTCTCGGCGCAGGCCCTGGAAGTGGCGCGCCGCCGGGGCGAGCACGCGCTGCTCCGGGTACTCGGCCTGACGCGTGGGGCGCTCGCGCGCCTGGTGCTGCTGGAGGCGTCGCTGGTGGGCGCCGCGGGCGCGGCGCTCGGGCTCGCCCTCGGCTACGGTTTCGCGGTTGCCGCGGTGCGCGCTTCGGGCGGCGATTTCGGCGCCGGGATGTTCCGCGGCCTCGCGCCGCAGATCGGCTTCGCGCCGGTGGCGGCGCTCGGTTATTTCGCCGCCGGCGTGGCCGTGGCGCTCGTCGGCGCGGTGCTGCCCGCGGCGGAAGCCGCGCGCACGCCGCCGGCGCAGGCGCTCAAGGCGGGCGACGAGCAGCGCATGCTTTCACGCGCGCCGTCGATTCGCGCCGCGCTTGCGCTGCTGGGGGCCGGCGTATTGCTGGCGTTCGCGCCCGCCGTGGACGGTATCCCGCTCGCGGGCTATGGCGCCATCGGTTGCCTGTTGGTGGGCGGCATCCTCCTCATGCCGGCGTTTTCGCAGCGCCTGTGGCGCGCGCTGCCGCTCGCACGCCGTCCTGCGCTGGCGCTCGCCGGCGCGCAGTTGCGCGGCGCGCCCGGGCAGGCGATGGTGAGCCTGGCCGCCATCGTCGCCAGCTTCTCACTCATGGTGGCGATGGCCATCATGGTGGCCTCGTTCCGAAGTTCGGTGGACCGGTGGCTGGTGGCACTCCTGCCGGCCGAGCTTTACCTGCGGACCACGCAACTGGGCGAGACCGCCTACGTCGATCCCCGCTTCGAGAGCCGGGTGCGCCGCCTGCCGCAAGTGGCGCGCGCCGATTTCCTGCGCAGTGCGCGCGTGACGCTCGACCCGGCGCAGCCGGCGATCTCCCTGCTCGCGCGCGACGTGCCCGCCGGCGGACTCGCCGCGAGCCTGCCGCTCACGGGCGCGCGCTATGAGCGGCGCGCGGACGATCCACCGCCCGCCTGGGTCAGCGAAGCCGTGGCCGAGCGCTACGGCGCCTTGCCGGGGCGGCGTCTGGCGCTGCCGCTCGCCGGACGGCAGCGCGAGTTCATCGTCGCCGGCGTCTGGCGCGACTACGCGCGCCAGCACGGCGCGATCGTCATCGAACGGCCGACCTACAAGGCGCTGACCGGCGATGCGCGCGCCAACGACGCGGCGCTGTGGCTCGCGCCCAAGGTCCGTGTGGAGGATGCGATTGGCGCACTGCGCGCGCTGCCCGGGGGCGAGCAGCTCGACTTCGGCACGCCCGGGGAGATCCGAGAACGGTCGCTCGCGATCTTCGATCGCAGCTTCGCCGTGACCTACGCGCTGGAAGCAGTGGCGGTGCTCGTGGGCCTGTTCGGCCTGTCCTCCAGCCTCGGCGCCCTGGTGCTGGCGCGCCGGCGCGAGTTCGGCGTGCTGCGCCATCTCGGCATGACGCGCCGCGAAATCGGCGCGATGCTCGCCACCGAAGGCGCGCTGCTCGCGCTGGCGGGCGCAGTCGCGGGTCTCGTGCTTGGCGCGGCCATCAGCCTGGTGCTGGTGTACGTGGTGAACCCGCAGTCCTTCGGCTGGAGCATGGAGCTGCAACCGCCTTACGGATTCCTGATCGTCCTGACGGCGGTGCTGCTCGTGCTGGCGATGCTCACGGCGTGGTTCTCCGGACGCGAAGCGATGGGCATGGCGCCGGTGCGTGCGGTGAAGGACGACTGGTGAGGCGGCGGAGCTTTCTCCTGGCGTTTCTCGCCGCGCCACTCGCGTACGGTGGGCCGAAGGCCCACCCTACGGAGGTCGACTACCCGCTGGTGGTGCCAGGCAGGCGGCTGCGCTTTCCGCGCGATCACGGCGCGCACCCCGATTACCGCAGCGAATGGTGGTACGCCACCGGCTGGCTTACGCGCGGCGCCGAGCGGCTCGGCTTCCAGGTGACGTTCTTTCGCGCGCGCGCGCCCTGGGAGAGCAAGAACCCGAGCAAGTTCGCGCCGCGCCAGATCCTGCTGGCGCACGCGGCGATCGCCGATCCGCGCCATGGCCGGCTGCGCCACGACGAGCGCGCGTCGCGCGTCGCCTTCGGCCTCGCCGGCGCCGCGACGCGCACCACCGAAACCTGGATCGACGACTGGCGTTTCGCGCTCGAGCGCGGCGTCTATCGCGCGAAGATCGCGGCGCGCGAGTTCACCCTCGAGCTGTCGCTCGAGCCGCCCGGCGCGCCCCTGCTGCAGGGCGAGGACGGCTTGAGCCGCAAGGGGCCGCGGCCCGAGGAGGCGAGCTACTACTACAGCCGGCCGCAGATGATGGTCACTGGCAAGCTGGACGGCGACGCCGTGCGCGGCGTGGCGTGGCTGGATCACGAGTGGTCGAGCCAGTACCTCGCGCCCGAGGCGGCCGGATGGGACTGGTGCGGCCTCAATCTCGACGACGGTCGTGCGCTGATGGCGTTTCGCATCCGCGACCGGCAGGGCGGCGTTTACTACGCGCCGGAGGGCATGTCGTTCACGCCGCTGCGCAGCTGGCGCTCGCCGCGCACCGGCGTCGAGTACCCGGTGGCAATGCGCGTATCGGCGGGCGGCGAGCACTACGACCTCACGCCGCTGATGGACGACCAGGAGCTCGATGCGCGCCGCAGCACCGGCACCATTTACTGGGAGGGCGCGGTGCGCGCGCTGCACGCGGGCACCGAGGTCGGCCGCGGCTATCTCGAGCTCACGGGCTACTGGCGGCCGCTGGAACTCTAGCGCCAGGCCCAGACTGGCTGCTCGAGGTGCGCGACGCGCGTCGCGCGGCCGAGAACGGCGACTTCCATGAACTGGTACAGCACCGCCGCGGTCGGCGCATGCAGCAGCGTGCCGAGCAGCGGGTAGCGGATCACCGGCCGGTCGCTTTCCGGGATGGAAATGAATTGCGGCGAGCCGGGCCGGCCGAGATCGGCGAGCGGCACGCGGTAGATCCTCGCCACTTCAGCGGGATTGGGCGCAAGGCGCGCGCCGTCCGCGACCCAGGCGACCAGCGGGCTGATCAGGTAGCCCGAGCGCGTCGGGTAGTCGTCGAGCGCGCCGATGAAGTCCTGCGACGCGAGCTGGAGGCCGATTTCCTCGCGCGCTTCGCGCCGTGCGGCATCGAGCGCCGACTCGCCGCTGTCGATGCGCCCCCCGGGCAGCGCGTACTGGCCCGAATGCGCGCTCAGGTGCTCGGCGCGTCGCGTGAGGAGGAACGCGGCCTCACCGTAGCCGTCGTCTATCACGAGGACACACACGGCGGCCCGCTTGAGCGCATGGGGCGCGGACGGCGCGGGCGAGTGGCGCGCCAGGTTCGTCACCAGCCGCGCGCGCAGCGCCGCATCGAATGCGGCCGGCTTCATGTCGCGCCCCGCGCGCGCGTCGAGGCGAGCGTCACCCCGGCGAGGATCAGCGCCACGCCGGCGAAGTGGAACCAGTAAGGCCGCTCGCCGAGGAAGAGCGCAGCGAGGCCCACGGAAATCGCCGGCATGAGGTGCATGGTGACCCCCGCGCGCGCCGCGCCCAGGCGCGTCACCACGTAGCTCCAGCCGGCATAGGCGAGCAGCAGCGAGCCGATTGCCGAGTAGAGCACGGCTGCGGCGCCGGCGGCATTCAACGCTATCCGCATGCCGATGAAGTACTCCGCCGCGACCCACGGCGCCATGAATACGAGGCCGAGAGCGCAGACCATGGCGATGAACTCCAGCACCTCGAGCGCGTCGCGCCGCAGTCGCAGAAACACCGTGTAGCTGCCCCAGAACACCATCGACAGCAGCGCGCAGAAGTCACCGATGTTGAAGCTGAGGCGCGTAACCTCACCGCGCATGCCGATCAGCACGACGCCGCAGAACGAAACCGCGACGCCCAGCCACTGCCGTGCGCCGATGGCCTCGCCGAGCACTGGTGCGGCCAGCAGCACGATGAAGATCGGCGCGGTGGACAGGTACAGCGTGGCGCTGGTCGCGGTGGTGAAATGCAGCCCGAGCCACTGCAGCGCGAGGTGGATACCGCCACCCGCAAAAGCGAGCATCCAGAGCACCTGCCAGTCGCGGCGCGAGAGCCGGGGCAACTTCGCCGCGAGGCCGCGCCACACGAAGGGCGCGAGCACCAGTGCCACGATCAGCAGCCGCCCGGCCGTAGCGACGCCCGGCGAGATGTCGTCCCGCACGGCGCGCGCCACGATCCAGTTTCCCGACCACAGGACGAGCGTGGCCAGCAGCACGGCCCAGGCGGTGAAACGCATAGTCGGCGATTATCGCCTGCATGCTATAAATCGCGCCGATGCCCTTCGTCACCTGCGCCGGTCATTCGCTCGAGTACGAGTGGCTCGACGCCGCCGCGCCGGGCGGACCGACGCTGGTCTTCCTGCACGAAGGCCTGGGCTCGATCCGGCAGTGGCGCGACTTCCCGCTGCAGCTGGTCAAGGCGACGGGCTGCCGCGCGCTGCTTTACAGCCGTTACGGCTACGGGCGGTCCGACGTGCTCGCCGAGCCGCGCGTCGACGTGCGCTTCATGCACCGCGAAGCGCTCGAAGTCCTGCCGCGGCTGCTGGCGGGCTTACGCGTCGAACGCCCGGTGCTCGTCGGCCATTCGGACGGCGCCTCGATCGCTCTTATCCACGCCGGCGCGGCGCAGGGGGTGCGCGCGCTCGCGCTGATGGCGCCGCACGTATTCGTTGAGCCGATCTGCGTCGACAGCATCCGCAAGGCGAGCGCGGCATACGAGTCGATCGGCCTGGCGCATC
>JAOTWE010000091.1 GCA_029863065.1 Betaproteobacteria bacterium | reverse complement strand
CAGCACCACCCAGTAGACGATGGTGCCGAGCACCTTGGCCGAGCGACCGACGCGCAGCCGCGACGTGCCTGCCAGGCGCTCGATCAGGGTTTCCGCCAGCCGCATGGCGCGCACCGTCAGCACGCGCAGCAGGCGCGCCAGCAGCCAGCCCACGACCAGCAGCAGGAGGGCGCCGACGAGGCTCGGCAGGTGCGCGGCGAGCCGCTCGAGAAGTGCGCCGGCGGCGCTGGCGAACGATTCGCCGAAGTTCTTCATGCGCAGATATTATCGCGACGAACTTGCCGTAAGCCAACATCGCATCTTCGCGCGGCTGCGCGCCCTCGCCGCGCTGCCGATCTTGTACGACGCAGCGGCCTGCGAACGGCGCTTTCTCGAGCTGTGGCCGGCGGGTTCGGACGCACACCGCTCGTACTTCGAGCGCATCCGCGGCGGGCCTGAATTCGAGCTGGCCGCCTAGGCCTTCAGCGCACCCGCAACGCTGTCAACCACGGCGGCGTCGATGCCGATGACACCGACGCTGCCATTTCCGGCCGGCATCACCTCGGCGTGCATGCCTTCTTTCTCCGCATGGTGCCGGCCTCTAATTCGCGTCGATGGCATCACCAACAATGACACCTTCCCCTGGGGCACCATCAGCACCACGTGATAGGCCGTCGCGCCGTTGAAGGGGCAGGGTCTGACATGCTTGACCTGTCCAAGGCCCTCCAGGCGATCGAGCGGCAGCGTCGCCGCGAGTGCCGCCTGCGCCTCGGCGTGCGGTATGGCGCCCATCATGATGGAATTGGCCTCCTCCTTCATGACGAAGTCGATGTTGGCGAGTGCGAGCGGGTCCTGGCGCGCCAGCCAGGCGTAGCCGCCCGCGCCGGCCGCGACCAGCGCCGTCGCCGCGACGGCGAGAAACCTTCGCCGGCGAGCGACCTGCGCGTTCGCCATGCGCTCGCCGAAGCCCGCGGGCACCGGGACCTCGAGCCCCGCGCGCAGCGCGCCTTCGAACGCCGCTTGCTCCTGCCACTCCGAGGCGCAGCCCGCGCACTGCAGCCGGTGCACGCGCATGCCGTCGGTCTCGCCCGTGCCGCAGAGGAGCTGGCGGCGGTAGTCGAGGCAATTCATGTGCGGCCCGCCTTGTGCTCGCGCGGCGCGACCAGGCGTTTCAGGGCCTGGCGCGCGCGCGTGAGACGCGTCATCGTGGCGCCCTCGGTCGCGCCGATCATGTCCGCGATCTCCGCACAGCTGAAACCGCCGAGCACCTGCAGCGCGAGCGGCTCGGCGTAGGACGCAGGCAGCGCGGCGAGCGCGTCGCGCATCTCCAGGCCGAAGAGCTCCGGGCGCTCGTCGGCGATTTCCAGACCGTCGAGGGTTTCCGCGTCCGGCGCCCGGTTCCCCGCCGCGCGCAGGTATTCATTGCGCACGATGGAAAACAGCCACGCCTTGGCCGCGGCGCGCTCGCGCAGGCGCGGAAACGCGCGCCAGCCGCGCAGCAGCGCTTCCTGCACGACGTCCTCGGCCTGCGCATGGTCGCGGGCAAGCCAATAGGCGTAGCGGTACAGATCGGCGGCATGGGTGCGGACGGTTTCCTCAAAGCTCACGCGTCGGCCTCGGTCGCGATCCGCCCGACCTCGGGACACGCGCGCAACCGCAGGCGTGCGCGATGCACCAGCACCCAGCAGTGCGTCGGCGTCACGCTCAGCAGGCGGCACACTTCCGCGGTCTCCTCGCCGAGCACCTCGCGCAGCACGAATGCCTGCGCCGACCGCCCCGGCAGGCAGTCCAGGCTGCGATCGATCGCGGCGAGCGCTTTGCGGCTCGCGCAGCTCTGCTCGGGGCCGGGTCTGTCGTGCATCAGTTCATCCAGATCGATGTCCACGCTGTCTTCGCGCGGCCGGCGGCGCCGGCCGTCGACTATTTTGTGCTTCAGGATACCGAACAGCCAGGTGCTGAGCGAGGAGATTCCGGAGTAGCCCTGCAGCCCTTCCAGCGCCGCCACCAGCGCCTCCTGCACCGCGTCCTCGGCCTGATCGCGACAGCGCGTGCGCTGCAGCGCGAACACCATCAGCTGCGGCCGCAGGCGCGCCAGCTCATCGGTTCTTGTTGTTGCCATCCTGCAGTAGACCCGGTGCCCCGTGCCAACCTTACAAGCGCGAAAAGATATTCCGGCAACCGTAAGCGGCGCAGGCGGCAGGCGACTGACCTCGACGGGCCTGGTGCGGGCCCTCAACCCGAAAGGAGACTGAAATGGATCAGAAGACACTCGTTGCAGCGGCGGTCGCCGGATTGTTCGCGCTCGGCGCGCAGGGCGGCGCTTTCGCGCAGGACAAGGGCCAGGAGAAGTGCTGGGGCGTGGCGAAAGCCGGCAAGAACGACTGTGGCAGCAACAAGACCGCGCATTCCTGCGCGGGACAATCGAAAACGAACTACGACCCGAACGACTTCAAGGTCGTGAAGGCCGGCACGTGCGTAAAAATGGGCGGCAGCATGACGCAGGGCGAGCCCGGCCGACTGGCGAAGTCGAAAAAGGGCTGAGCGCTTGGCTCGGCTCGGCGCCGGCATCGGGCTGCGCGCGCGGCATTACGCCGATTTCATGGGCGGCACGAGGCCCGCGGCCGGCTGGCTGGAAGCGCACAGCGAGAACTACTTCGCTGCGGGCGGTCGCGAGCGCGCCGTGCTGGAATCGCTGCGGCGCGACTATCCGCTCAGCCTGCACGGCGTCGGGCTCGGCCTGGGCTCGGCCGAGGGTTACTCGGGGCGGCATGAGGACAAGCTGGCCGCGCTCGTGCAATGGGTGGAGCCCGCCTTCGTCTCGGAGCATTTGTGCTGGGGAGCGGCGGCAGGTCGGCACTTCAACGACCTGCTGCCGCTGCCTTACACGCACGAAGCGCTCGATCTGGTCGCCGGCCGCGTGGCGCGGCTGCAGGACCGGCTCGCCCGGCGCGTCCTGGTGGAGAACGTCTCCTGCTATCTCGAGCCAGGCCCGGGCGAGATGAGCGAAGGCGAGTTCCTCGCCGCGCTGGCCAGGCGTTCGGGCTGCGGGCTGCTGCTCGATGTCAATAACTTGTACGTAAACCAGGCGAACCTTGGGCGCGATGCGCTGGCGCAGATGCGCGCGCTCGAACCCGAGAGCGTCTGCGAAATCCATCTGGCCGGCTACTTTGCCGGTGAGCATTGCCTCGTCGACACCCATGGCGCGCGCGTCGCCGACGACGTCTGGCAGCTTTATGAAGCGGCGCTCGGCCTGTTCGGACCTGTAGCGACCTTGATAGAGTGGGACACGGACGTGCCGCCCCTTGAGGTGCTGCTTGACGAGGCCGCCAAGGCGCAAACGCGACTGCATGCGCTCCATGCCCTCGCTGCTTGAGCAGCAACGCGCCTTCGCCACCGCGCTGCTCGACGCCGCGTCCGGCCCGCCGCGCATGCAGGTCTATCGCGCGAACACCTTTGGCAACTGGAGCGCGGCGCTCGGCGGCGCCTATCCGGTGGTTCGCGCCATCGTCGGCGCGGAGTTCTTCGAGATGCTGGCGCGAAACTACGCGCGAGCATCGCCTTCGACCAGCGGCAACCTGCACGACTACGGTGAGCAGCTGGCGCAGTTCCTGGAGGGCTATGCGCAGACGCAGGATCTGCCCTACCTGCCGGATGTCGCACGCCTGGAGTGGCTCGCGCACCGCGCCTACTACGCCGCGGATGCATTGCCGTTCGACTTTTCGCGGCCGACGCAGGCGCGGCTCGCACCGGCCTGCGCGCTGCTCGAGTCCGCGTGGCCGCTGCTGCGCATCTGGGAGGCGCACCAGGAAGGCGGCGACCCGGCGAGCGTCGACCTCGGCGCCGGGCCCGATCGCGTCCTCGTGCATCGCCCGCGCTGGCACGTAGAGGTTTGCACGCTGCGTCCTGGCGATTACCGCTTCCTCGAGCGGCTGCAGGCCGGTGCGCCGCTCGGCCCGGCGCTCGAAGCCGCAGTCGCGGCAGATGGCGCATTCGTTCCCCGGGTGGCCTTCGCCGCCTGGGTCCAAGCCGGAGTGATCACACAATGAAGCAAACCTTCGTCGACTGGGTCAATCGCATCATCGGCTGGCTGCAGGGCGCGGCCCACGTGCTCGACCTCGGCATCCGCCTGTATGTGGCGGAAGTCTTCTTTCGCTCGGGCCTGCTCAAGATCGGCAACTGGGATGGGACGCTGTACCTGTTCTCGAATGAGTATCACGTGCCGCTGCTGTCGCCCGAGGCTGCGGCGTGGCTCGGCACCTTCGGCGAACTCGCGTTCCCGCCCCTGCTCGCGCTCGGGCTCGCGGCGCGGTTCGGGGCGCTGTCGCTGTCTTTCGTGAATCTGATGGCGGTGGTGTCCTACTGGCACGTGCTCGCCACGAACGAAGCCGCACGCATGTCGCATGTCTACTGGGGCGTGCTGCTCCTGGTAACTCTGTGCCACGGGCCGGGAAGACTGTCGCTGGACTACCTGGTACGCCGGCGCTGGCTAGCGCGGTAGCGCCACGCTCATTGTTTCGCCGTCGTAGCCCTTCGGCTTGTGCCGCGCGCGCACCGTGACGCGCGTCACGCCCCCGGGAACCTTGACGCCGTAGAGTTCGCGCGTGAACGGCTGCTCGGTCTGGTGCGGGTGAACCAGGATGCGTCTGCCGAGGAGCGCACCGTCGGGCGCGAGCACCTCGAAGGCGTCAGCATAGTGGTTCCAGCCCCTGTCCTCGCTCTTCACGGTGACGTCGAAGTCGTAGGTGCCGGAGGAAGTGCGCCGCACTTTCACACCCACCACGTCGGCTTCGCCGGCAAAGGCGGATTGCGCGGCCAACATCAGCGCGAGCAGTAGGACTCTCATCGCGCCGGATCAGGCCTCGCCGCGCGCCGGGTAGTCCTTGTTGATAGCGAAGTCGATGGCCTGAGCGATCTCCGGAAAGTGCGGGCGCGCGAACGGCATTGTCGAAATGCTCGCCCAGTACAGCGTCCGGTCCGGCTTCACCAGGAACAGGCCCGGCTCGGCGAACAGCGCCGGCTCCTCGACGCCGGCGGAGGTCTTGCCGCGGCCGGTGGAGACATACAGGCCCCACTCGCGCGACTTTTCCACCGGCACGCCGTAGCCGATCTTCAGGTTGGGCATGCCCCAGGTGTCCTTCGCCTGCTGCGCGCGCTCCTCGGTATCGTTGCTGGTGTTGACGGTCTGCACGCCGCGCTTGTCGAACTCGCCGATCATGCCGTTCAGCTCCGTGAGATAGCGCCGGCAGATCGGGCAGTGAAACCCGCGGTAGAACACGAGCATCGTGAAGCGCTCGGGCTTGGCTTCGGCGAGGGACCAGCGACCGCCGCCGAGGAGGTTGAACTCGAGACCGGGAACGGGCTTGCGGGGCATGAGGCGCATGGCGGAGTTCTCCTTCAGTGATCCAGGCAATGCCCCGGCGGTGATGAAGCGGGCGCGCACGCGTCGACGACGCCGCCGCGCCGGCCCGGGCCAGAACAGGTCCCGGCAACGCCGCGCTAGTCGCCGAACACCGTGCTCCAGTCGACGCGCACGTCGGGCGTGTCGGCCATCGCCTGCTCCACCATGGCGATGTGCCCCTGCTCCTCGAGCGCCATCTCCTGCGCCAGCGCGCGCAGCGCCGGGTCGTCGGCGGTTGCTTTCACCTCGGCGAAGAACTGCTGCGCACGCCGCTCGGCGTCGAGCGCGATGTCGAGTGCCGCGCGCGGTGTCAACAGGCGGAACACCAGCTCGCGCGCCACGGTCTCCGGCGCGCCCGCGTCCAGCCAGGCGTAGCCGCCCGGCGCGATCTCCGGAACGGGAACGCCGGCGGTCCTTCCTTCCAGGGTGTCGAGATGCTCGGCCTCGTACAGGGCAAGGCGGCGGAACAGCTCCGCCACCTCGTCGTTGCCGAGGTCGGCCATGTGCTGCGCCAGTTCGGCGTAGCGCTCGGCAGCCTCGCGCTCGATGGCGATGGCGTGCGCGTAGAGCTCGGCCGGGGTGCGGATCGGGGGAAGGTTCATGGCGCCTCTGGCAGCGCGATGGCCCAGATGTACGCCTTGCCGCAGCGCGCGGCTTGATGCAAGTCAAACCTGGAACGCGCTCCGTATAATTTCCCCATCGGGGGGACCCATCGGTGGCGGGCAGCACGGTCAGCGGCAAATTGTTTCGTCTCATCTGGCCGCTGCTAGCGGCTATGGTTATCCTGCTGCTCGTCGCTTTGCTCGGCATGCAGGTGCTCTCGGTGATCCGCGCCTACATCGCGGGCGAGAGCCACTGGTCGAAAGCGCAGAAAGATGCGGTCTTCCACCTGGTGAGCTTCGCCAGTACGGGCGAGGAGCGCGCGTACCGCTCTTACCGCGCCAGCATTGCGGTCAATGTCGGCGATCGACGCGCGCGGCTGGCGATGGAGGGTTCGGAGCCGGACCCCGAGGCCGCGCGCCGCGGCCTGCTCGAGGGTCGTAATCACCCGGACGATGTCGAACCCATGGTGGCCCTGTACCCCTATTTCCGCCTTGACCCGGACGCCGCCCACGCGATCGAGGCCTGGGCGCGCGCCGACGAGCTGCTGGAGCAGATCGACGGGCTGGCGAGCGACCTGCGCGCGGAAATCGCCGCGCGCGGCGCCGGCACGCCGCGCACGCGCGCCTACGCCAATGAGATCGTGCTGCTCGGCAACCAGCTCGCGCCGCTGGTGGCGGAATATTCGGCGGCGATGTCGGTCGCCGCACGCCGCACCTCGCAGCTGATCGTGCTGCTGGGTGTGGTGCTCACGCTGCTCCTGGCGGCCGGCGGCATCCTCTTTGCGCGGCGAACCCTGCTGCGGCTGCAGAGCGCCGAGGCGCAGCAGCGCACCGCCGAGCAGCGCCTGGCGCAGCTCGCTCACTTCGACGCGCTCACCGGCCTCGCCAATCGCAGCCTGTTCCAGGACCGCCTGGCGCAGGCGATCGCGCGCGCGCACCGCAGCGAGCGCCGCATCGCGCTCCTGTTCCTCGATCTCGACCGCTTCAAGGAAATCAACGATTCGCTCGGCCACGAGGCCGGCGACCGCGTGCTGCAGGAGGCAGGCGCGCGCCTGCGCCGGAATCTGCGCGAAGGCGACTCGGTGGCGCGCCTCGGCGGCGACGAATTCACCGTGATTCTCGAGGATGTGGAAAGCACCGAGCAGGTACGCGGCGTGGCGCAGAAGCTCCTGCACGCCTTCGCCGAGCCGATGGCATTCGCGGGCCGGGACCTGTTCGTCACGCTTTCCATCGGCGTCGCGCTCTACCCGCGCGATGGCGAAGATGCCGAGAGCCTGCTCAAGCACGCCGACACGGCGATGTACAAAGCGAAGACCGAAGGGCGGGACAATTTCCAGTTCTACGCCGCCGCCATGAGCGCGGCAGCAAACGAGCGCCTGTCGATGGAGGGCCGCCTGCGCCAGGCGCTGGAGCGCGGCGAGTTCCTCCTGCATTACCAGCCCGTGGTGCGCCTGGCGAGCGGCGAGATTTCGAGCGTCGAGGCGCTGCTGCGCTGGCAGCATCCGGATGAGGGCCTGGTGCCGCCGGCGCGCTTCATCGGTGCCGCCGAGCAAAATGGGCTCATCGTGCCGATCGGCGCGTGGGTACTGCAGGAAGCCTGCGCACAAGCCGCGCGCTGGCAGGCCGCGGGCCTGCGGCCGGTGCGCGTAGCGGTCAACCTGTCGGCGCGCCAGTTCAGGAAGGCCGGGCTGGTGGAAACCATCCGCGGCGCGCTGCACGCGGCTGCCCTGCATCCCCAGTGGCTGATGCTGGAAATCACCGAGAGCCTGCTGATGGAAAATCCCGCCGCCGGCGGCGCGGTGATGGAGGCGGTGAAGGCCCTGGGTGCGCACATGGTGCTGGACGATTTCGGCACCGGGTACTCGTCGCTCGCGTACCTCAAGCATTTCCCGCTCGACGTCATCAAGATCGACCGCTCGTTCGTGCGCGACATTCCCGCGGACGCCGACGACGCCGCCATCGTCAGGGCGACCATCGGCCTCGCCTCCAGCCTTGGCATGCTGACGACCGCGGAAGGCGTCGAGACGCGAGAGCAGCTTGCGTTCCTGCAAGCGCACGGCTGCCGCTATGGGCAGGGGTTCCTGTTCAGCCCAGCGGTCGAGGCCGACGCGCTCGCGGCGATGCTGCGCGAGGAGAGAATCCTCGGCGGGGGCGGGCCGCCGCCTGCCGCCTAGAACCCCTCGAGCACCAGCTTGCCGATCACGTGGCCATGCTCGATGCGCTGGTGCGCCTGCTTGAGGGTGGCGGCACAGATCATCCCCAGGTTATCCCGGAACGTCGTCACCAGCGTTCCGGCCTCGAGCAGCCCGGCGGCATCCTCGAGCAGGTTATGCTGTGCCTGCATGTCGGGCGTCCGGAAGGTCGAGCGCGTGAACATGCCCTCCCAGGAAAAGCCCACGCTCTTTTCCTGCAGCGGCGCCAGGTCCACCGGCCGCAGCGTGCGCACGATCGAGCAGATGCGGCCCTGGGGCGCGATCAGCCGCGGCAGCACGGGGAAAATCCGGTCGGTGTCGTTGCAGCAGAAGATGTAGTCCGCCTCGGGCGCGCCCAGCGCCGCCATCTGCTCCGGCAGCGGCTGCGTGTGGTCCACAACCGCATCGGCGCCCAGTCCCTTCACCCAGGCGATGGAATCGGGCCGCGAGGCGCTCGCGATCACGGTGAGGCGTGCGAGCTTTTTCGCCAGCTGGATGGCGATCGAGCCCACGCCGCCGGCGCCGCCGAGGATCAGCAGGCGCCTGCCGGCGTGGGTGCCGGACTTGGAGATGCCCATACGCTCGAACATCGCTTCCCACGCGGTGATGGTGGTGAGCGGCATCGCCGCCGCCTCGGCGAAGGACAGATTGTCGGGCTTGGTGCCGACGATCCTCTCGTCGACGAGGTGCAGCTGGCTGTTGGCGCCGGGACGCTGGTTGCTGCCCGCGTAGTAGACCTTGTCGCCGGGCTTGAACAGCTCCGCCTCCGGACCGGCGGCGGCGACGACGCCGGCCGCGTCCCAGCCGAGGACCTTGAGCGCGTTCGCCAGGCGCGGGCCGGCGGCGCGGCGCTTCGTATCCACGGGGTTCACCGAGATCGCCTTCACTTCGACGAGCAGGTCGCGCCCGCTCGGCTGCGGCGTCTCGACCTCCACGTCGAGCAGCGACTCCGGGTGCTCGATCGGCAGGTACTTGTAGAAGCCCACGGCCTTCATGGTCCGCACATATTACCCGTTCAGCGCGCGCCGGTAGAATCGCAGGCATGAACAAGCCGCAGCCCCCCTCCACTTCCAATTTCATCAAGCAGATCATCGACGCGGACCTCGCCTCGGGCAAGCACAAGTCGATCGTCACCCGGTTTCCGCCGGAGCCCAATGGGTACCTGCATTTCGGGCATGCGAAGTCCATCGCCCTGAACTATGGGCTGGCGCAACTCTACGGCGGGAAGTGCAACTTGCGCTTCGACGACACCAATCCGGAGAAAGAGGAAACGGAATACGTCGAATCCATCCTGGAGATGGTGAAATGGCTCGGGTACGACTACGGCACGGCCCTGTACGCCTCAGACTACTTCGATTTCATGTACCGGGCGGCGGAACTGCTGATTTCCGAGGGCCATGCCTACGTGGACAGCCAGTCGGCCGAGCAGGTGCAGCTCAACCGCGGCAGCTTTAGCGAGCCGGGGAAGAACAGTCCTGACCGCGACCGGAAGATCGACGACAACCTGACGCTGTTTCGCGAGATGCGGGACGGACAACACGCGGACGGGACGCATGTGCTGCGGGCGAGAATCGACATGGCTTCGCCGAACATCAACATGCGCGATCCCACTCTGTACCGGATCAAGCGCGCGACGCATCACCGCACCGGGGACAAGTGGTGCATCTACCCGATGTACACCTACGCACACCCGATCGAGGACGCGGTCGAGGGCGTGACGCATTCGCTGTGCACATTGGAATTCGAGGACCAGCGGCCGTTCTACGACTGGCTCCTGGGGAAACTCGCCGACGGCGGGCTGCTGAAGCGGCCGCTTCCCCAGCAGATTGAATTCGCGCGAGTCAACCTGACTTACGTCGTCCTGTCCAAGCGCAAACTCATCCAGCTCGTCGCGGAAGGCCACGTCGACGGCTGGGACGATCCGCGCATGCCGACTTTGGCCGGAGCGCGGCGGCGCGGCTATACGCCGGAAGGCTTCAAGCTGTTCGCGGAACGGATCGGCGTCTCCAAGGCCAACCAGGTGATCGAGTTTTCCGTCCTCGAAGACTGCATGCGCGAGCATCTGAACGAAGTCGCGCCGCGGCGCATGGCGGTGCTCGATCCGGTAAAGCTCGTGATCGAGAACTACCCGCAGGGGCAGGAAGAAATGATGGAGGTCCCCAACCATCCGCAAAAGCCGGACTGGGGGAAGCGGCAGGTGCCGTTTGCGCGCGAACTGTGGATCGAGCGCGAGGATTACCAGGAGGTGCCGGTGAAGGGGTATTTCCGGCTGTTTCCGGGGAACACGGTGCGGCTGCGCTATGCCTACGTCGTCAAGTGCATTGGCTACGACAAGGCGACCGATACGGTGCGTTGCGAGGTCCTGGCGGATTCCCGGTCAGGGACGGATGGGGCGAACAAGTACAAGGTGAAGGGGAATATTCATTGGGTCAGCGTCAAGCACGCGCATGAAGCGCACGTTCACCTGTACGACCGCGTGTTCAAGGAATCTCTCGCGCAAGGCTTGGAGCACTTGAATCCGGATTCGAAAAGAACCATTGCCGCCAGGCTCGAGCCAAGCCTGCGGGAGGCGCGGCAGGATGCGGCGGTTCAATTCGAGCGGCACGGATACTTCGTCGCCGACAGCAGCGACGCATCGACATTCAACCGGACCGTAAGCCTGCGGGATACCTGGGCGACCGCGAATTCGCCTTAGCGCAGTCAGACGGACTGCAAGGCGTCCAACTCGATCCGGACGGTCTCCGCCGCGCTGCTGAACCACACCTGCCCTTCCTGGA
>JAOTWE010000326.1 GCA_029863065.1 Betaproteobacteria bacterium | reverse complement strand
TACGCCCTCTGGATCACCTCGTCCTCGGCGAGCGAGCCCGGGTCGCCGCTGAAGGTCACTCGTCCCTGCTCCATGAGGTAGAAGTGCTGCGCCACCTTGAGCGCCATGTGCGCGTTCTGCTCGACGAGGAAGATGGTGGTGCCGTCGCGGTGCAGCTCGGCGACGATACGGAAGATCTCCTCTACCACCAGGGGCGCGAGGCCGAGCGAGGGTTCGTCCATCAGCAGCAGCTTCGGGCGCGACATCAAGGCGCGCGCCACCGCCAGCATTTGCTGCTCACCGCCCGAGAGGGTGCCCGCCTGCTGTGCCGCGCGCTCCTTCAGTCGCGGGAAGCGAGCGAACATGCCTTCCATATCGCTCCTGACGGTTGCCTTGTCGCGACGGTGATAGGCGCCAGCCTGGAGGTTTTCCGCCACTGTCATCGCCGGGAACACGAGCCGGTTCTCCGGCACCAGCGCCACGCCGCGCGCGACGATGGCATGCGGCGCTCGCCCGGCGATTTCCTCGCCCGCAAAGCGGATGCTGCCGCGCTTCGGCCTGAGGATGCCCGCGAGGGTCAGCATGAGCGTGGTCTTGCCCGCGCCGTTGGGGCCGAGCAGGCAGGTGATGGCGCCCTCGGCCACCTCCAGGGATACGCCCCTCAGCGCCTCGATCTTGCCGTAGGCGGTGACGATGTCCTGGACGCTGAGGAAGTTCACGCGGCACCGCCTCCGAGGTAGGCCTTGCGCACCGCCGCGTCGGCCTGGATCTCGGCCGGCGTGCCCTCGGCGATCTTCTGGCCGAAGTTGAGCACCGCGATGCGGTCGGTGACGCCCATCACCAGCTCCATCACGTGCTCGACCAGCAGGATGGTGACGCCGCTCGCGCGCAGCTTGAGGATGCGCTCGCGCAGCTGCCCGATTTCCTCGCTGTTCATGCCAGCGGCAGGCTCGTCGAGCAGCAGCAGCCTGGGCTTTGCCGCCATGGCACGCGCGAGCTCCAGGCGCCGCTGCTCGCCGAAGGCGAGGTTGGCGGCAAGCTCGTTCTGCTTGTGCGCGAGGCCCGAGAACTCGAGCAGGCGGCCGATCTCCTCGCGCACGCCGGCCTGGCCGCCGAGCCAGCGCGAAAAGAACCCCTGGCGCGCCCGGTCGGCGGCGGAATTCTGCGCCACCCACAGGTTCTGCCAGACCGAGAGCTGCCCGAACAGGCGGATATTCTGGAACGTGCGCGCAATGCCCTCGCGCAGCCGCAGGTGCGTGGGCAGCGCGCCAATGTCGCGGCCGCGGAACAGCACCGCGCCCGCGGTCGGCGCGAACAGTCCGGCGACCACGTTCACCGTGGTGCTCTTGCCCGAGCCGTTGGGGCCGATGAGGCCGAAGATCTGCCCGTCCGCGACCGTGAGGTCGAGCCCGTCCACCGCACGCACGCCGCCGAAATGGCGCGACAGCGAGCGCAGCTCAAGCATGACGCCGCCGGCCCAGGATGCCGCTCGGGCGCAGGTTCATGGCGAGCACGATGAGCGCGCCGAACAGGAGGTTGCGCCAGTCGCCGAGGAAGCGCAGCCCTTCCACCAGGAAGCCCTGTACGAAGATCACCGCGAGCAGCGTGCCGAAGACGTTGCGCAGGCCGCCCACGATCGGGTAGGCGATGGCGAAGGTGGCGACCAGGATGTTGAAGCTTGCATGCTCGATATGGGTGGTGTAGTGGGCGTACAGTCCGCCGCCCACGCCGGCGATGGCGCCGCCCACGGTCATGGCGCTGACCTTCACCGCCGTGAGGTTGATGCCCACGGACTGCGCCGCGAGCTCGTCCTCGCCGACGGCGCGCAGCACGCTGCCGTATCGCGAGCGATCGAACCACCAAAGCAGCGCCATGGCGGCAACCACGAATACCCATATGAGCAGCATCACGTCCCAGGTCTCCCAGCCGTTCTCCGGAAAAAAGCGGATCTGGCGGAAGCCCTCGCCGCCCAGCGGGCCCACCTTGAGGCTGCCCTTGGCGACCTGGTAGTCGAAATTGAAGAAGAACAGGCGCACGCCTTCGCCGAACGCCAGGGTCGCGATCACCAGCATCAGGCCCTTCACGCGCAGGGCGGGAAAGCCCACGGCGCAGGCGACGCTGGCGCCGGTCAGCGCGCTGACCCCCAATGCCGGCACCAAGTGCCAGCCGGCGAGCACCGTCAGCATGCCTGCCGTGTAGGCGCCGACGGCGAAGAACCCGGCCTGCGCCAGGCTGACCTGGCCCGTCAGGAGCACGATGTACGCCGACAGGCCGAGCAGCGTGTGCACGCCGATCAGCTGCGCCAGCCCGAAGTAGAAGTCCACGCTTAGTCCCTGCCGCCTTTCGGAGCGAACAATCCGCCGGGCCGGAACGTGAGGAACACGAACAGCAGCAGCATCACGTACAGGTCGCGCTCGGTGACGCCGCGGTAGAGCTGCAGCACGTTCTCGAAGCCGCCGACCAGCAGGCCGGCGACGATCGCGCCGGGG
>JAOTWE010000090.1 GCA_029863065.1 Betaproteobacteria bacterium | reverse complement strand
GGTGGTCGGCCCCGAGGCGCCGCTCGCCGCCGGCGTGGTGGACGCGTTCGGCGAGGCGGGCCTGAGGATCTTCGGCCCGACGCGCGCCGCCGCGCAGCTCGAAGCCTCCAAGGATTTCGCCAAGCGCTTCATGGTGCGCCACGGCATCCCCACCGCGCGCCACGCCACCTTCGAGGACGCGGCGGCGGCGAAGGCCTACGCGCAAGAACAAGGCGCGCCGATCGTGGTCAAGGCCGACGGCCTCGCCGCGGGCAAGGGCGTCGTCGTCGCCGGCAGCGTCGCCGAGGCGCATGCCGCCATCGACGCGTTCCTGGTCGCCAACAAGCTCGGCGCCGCCGGCGCTCGCGTGGTGATCGAGGAGTGCCTGCGGGGCGAAGAGGCGAGCTTCATCGTCATGGCCGACGGCACGCATGCGCTCTCGCTCGCCACCAGCCAGGACCACAAGCGCCTGCGCGACGGCGACGCCGGCCCGAACACCGGCGGCATGGGCGCCTACTCGCCGGCACCCGTGGTTACGCCCAAGGTGCACTCGCGCGTCATGCGCGAGATCATCCAGCCGGCGATCGCCGGCATGGCGAAAGACGGCGTCCCGTACACCGGCTTTCTCTACGCCGGGCTGATGATCGACGCCGCGGGCAATCCGAAGACGCTCGAATTCAATTGCCGCCTGGGCGACCCGGAAGCGCAGCCCATCCTGCTGCGGCTGAAGTCCGACCTGCTCGAGCTGATCGAGCGCGCGCTCGACGGCAAGCTGCGGGACACCGAGGCCGAATGGGACCGGCGCGCGGCGCTTGGCGTGGTGCTCGCGGCGCATGGCTACCCGGAGGAGCCGCGAACGGGCGATCGCATCGAGGGCATTCCCGCGGCCGCGGCCGATTGCCGCGTCTTCCAGGCCGGCACGCGCGCGCAGGGCAAGGACGTGGTCACCAGCGGCGGACGGGTGCTGTGCGTCACCGCGCTCGGCGACAACCTGCGCGCAGCGCGCAGCCGCGCCTACGAGGCCGTGGCGCGCATCCGCTTCGACGGCATGCAATATCGCAAAGACATCGGCCATCGCGCGCTGAAGAAGTGAACCTCGCCGCCGTCAGCGACTACTTTCTCGGCCTGCAGGCGGCGATCGTCGCGGCGCTGGAGACGCTCGATGGCGGCCAATTCCGCGAGGACCGCTGGACGCGGCCCGAAGGCGGCGGCGGCCGCGCCCGCGTCATCGAGGAGGGCGCGCTGTTCGAGCGCGGCGGCGTCAACTTCTCCAGCGTGCAGGGCGCGAGCCTGCCGCCCTCGGCCACCGCGTCGCGGCCGCAGCTCGCCGGCCGCGCCTTCGAGGCGATGGGCGTGTCGCTCGTGCTGCATCCGAGAAACCCCTACTGCCCCACCGTGCACATGAACGTGCGCTGCTTCGCCGCGGGCGACATCTGGTGGTTCGGCGGCGGCATGGACCTCACGCCCTATTACGGATTCGAGGAGGATGCGCGGCACTTCCACGCGACCTGCAAGGCGGCGGTCGGCAAGGATCTGTATCCGCGCTTCAAGCGCTGGTGCGACGAGTATTTTTTCCTGAAGCACCGGCGCGAGCCGCGCGGCATCGGCGGTCTGTTCTTCGACGACCTGAACGAGCCCGATTTCGACGCCTGTTTTTCGCTCGTGCGCGCGGTCGGCGACCATTTCCTCGCCGCCTACGTGCCGATCATCGAGCGCCGGCGCGACGCGCCCTACGGCGAGCGCGAGCGCGAATTCCAGGCCTACCGCCGGGGACGCTACGTGGAATTCAACCTGGTGTATGACCGCGGCACCCTTTTCGGGTTGCAGTCGGGCGGCCGCACCGAGGCGATCCTGATGTCCCTGCCGCCGCGCGTGGCGTGGCGTTACGACTGGAAGCCGGCGGCCGGTTCCCCCGAGGCAAGGCTCTACACGGATTTCCTGCGACCGCGGGACTGGGTCTAGGGCAACTCGGCGGCGCGGCGGTAGTGCTGCTGCGCGTCGCTACTGCGCTCGAGCCGATCGAGCAGCCGCGCGAGCTCGAGGTGCGTGGCGCGCGACTCCTCGAACGACAGGCTCGTTTCCAGGTAGGTCTGCGCCTTGCCCCAGAGCTCGGCGTGCGCGCACAGCCGTCCCAGCGCCGCCAGCAGTTGCGGCTCCGCCTCGTGCTCCAGGAGCCACTTTTCCGCACGCTCGATGCGCCGCCGCGCCTCATCCCCGCGCGCGCCCGCTTCCATCTGCGGCAGCTCGCCGTACAGCGCGGCGAGCGCCGGCGCCCAGTCGGCGGCGAGCGCCTTTTCGATCGCCTCGCGCGCGAGCGTGGTCAGCCCGAGTGCGAGCCCATGGCGCGCCGCGGCCCCGGCCACGCGCGCGCGCGCCTGCTCGCGCGAGGCGATGCGCCGCCAGCGCTCTTCGAACGCCGAGCGCTCGGCCGCCGACTGCGCGAGGAGCTCGACGTGCGCCTGCACGCGGTACTCCTCGGCGATCCCCGGCGCGATGGCGTCGCGCTTGGCGAGCAGCGCCGTGAGCCGCAGCACCTCCTCCCAGTTGCGCAGCCCGCGCTCGGCGCGCAACAGCAGCCGCATCGTCGCGATATGCCGCGCCCCCGAGCCCGGTAGGCTGGTCAGCGCGTCGCGCGCGCCGCCGTAGTCGCGCTCCGCTAGGCACATCACGGCGCGCGACAGCATGCCGGCAGTGCGCTGGCCGGCGTCCTGCGCGCGCTCGAGCCACTTCTCGCGCTTCTCCGGCACGCCCAGCTCGTGCGAAGCGCGCGCGGCGATGATCGCCGCCAGCCCTGGCGCCGCCTCGCCTTCGAAAGCGCGCGTTGCCTCCTTTTCGGCGCGCGCGTAGCGACCCTCCAGCCAGGCCTCGAGCGCCGCGGCGAGCGCGGCCTGCGCACGCTCGCGCCGCCGCCGCGCGCGAAACACCCGCACGTACGCCGGCAGCGCCAGCGTGTGCTGCAGCATGCGCAGCGCGATGAACGCCGCAATGAACGCGAGCAGTGCCAGCACCGCGTACAGCAGCAGCGACATCTCCAGGCGCCAGTCGGCGTACGCGAACTGCACGTAGCCCCGGTCGAGGTGCCCGAAGACCGCGAGCGCCGCGGCCGCGGCGAACACCGCCAGCAGCCAGAACAGGCCTTTCATCCCGGAGCGCGGTCGCGGCGCGCCTTGAAGTCGCGCACCGCGTCGAGGCTGTCCGCGATCGAGGGCGGCTCGAAACTGATCGGCGATTCCTGCAGCTGCTCGAGCCGCGCCAGCGCCTCCTGCGTCGGCCGCGCGCGCGGATCGTAGTAGCGCTGCAGCCACTCGCGCGCCACGCGCACGTCCTGATCGAACGCCGCCTGGTTGCGCGACAGCAGCGCGAGGCGCGCATTGAGCAGCCTGAGCCGCAAGTTCTGCCGCAGGAAGTAGGCCTGCTCGGGCGGCAGGAGCGGCGCTTCGGGTGCATTCACGCGCCGCACGATCACCAGCTCTTTCAGGTCGCGCCACAGCCCGGCGCCAAAGCGCGCCGTGAAGCTCTCGCCCGCCGTTTCCGGCGCTGCGGCGGCGGCCACCGTGCGCTCGAGGCGGCCATCGAGGGCGAGCGGCAGATCGTCGATGCCGGCGAGCAGCGCATCGAGGCGCTGGCTCATGGCCGCCAGGTCGGCAACCGGCAACGCCTTCAGGCGCTCGATGTCGCGGCCCAGCGCGCGCCGAATCGGCTGGAACTGCGGCCGGTCGGCACGCGACAGCCGGCTTTCGGCGAGCTGCAGCGCCAGCAGCGCCGAGCGCACGTTGCCCGCAAGCTGCAGCTGCTGTTGCCCGATGGCGAGCACCTGCTCGATCTCGGCGAGCTGCCATTCGTCGCGGTTGCGCGACAGTTCCTGGTACAGCGTTTCCAGCGCCACCTGCTGGCTCTGCGCGTCGGCGATGCGCGCATCGAGGGCGCCGAGCTTCGCCTGCAGCTCGCGCGCGGCCTCCTGCGCCTCGCGCGCCGCGGCCAGCGCCGTGCGCGTCTCGTCTTCGATGCCTTTCAGGCGCCGCGCCAGCTCCTCCTGCGTGGCGCCGAGGCGCAGGCGCGAGTCGTAGTACACCCAGCCCGAGGCGCCGAGCGCCGCGGCGATCAGCACGCCGGCCAGCACGCGCCAGCCGATGCCGGTGGCCGCCTTCTTTTCCGGCGCGCGGGCTTGCTCCTCTTGCGGCGCCGGCGCCGGTTGCTCCGGCGGCGCGGACTGTTCGTTGGTTTCCATGAAGGTCTTTTACTTCGCGCCGCCGAAGTATGCAAGCAGGCGCGCGAGCACTTGCTCGTCGCCGGGCCCGGCGACTTCGACCGCAGCGAATCCCATACCGCGCGCGAGACGCGCCACGCGCTCGTGCGGCACGAACAGCGGCGTGTCGCGCAAGCGCGCCGGCCCGAGCAGCGCGACGAGGTTTTCCAGCGTTTCGCCCGAGTTGGCGCACGCGGCGTCGAGCGTTCCCGCCGGCTCTGCCCCGGGTGCGGGACGCGCGCGCCGGTAGCACTCGACGCTGCTCACGCTCGCGCCGCGCGCGGCGAGCGTCTCGCCCAGCAGCTCGCGGCCGCCCGCGCCCCGCAGGATCAGCACGCGCCAGCCCTCGACGTGCCGCAGCTGCGGCAACGCGAGCAGCGCCTCGCTGTCGGCGCCGTCCCGCGGCGCGATGATGTCGCGCAGGCCGCGGGACTCGAGCTCGCGGCGCGTGCCGGCGCCGAGCGCGGCGATGCGCGGCCCGGGCGGCCAGGGGCGCGCGAGCAGCTCGAGCCCCTTGCGCACCGCACTTGGGCTGACGAACACCGCCAGGTCGAATTCCTGCAGGCGGCCGAGCGCCGCGCGCGCCGCCGCCGGGTCGTCAGGATCGCCGATCTCGATGGCCGGATAGAGCACCGCCTCGCCGCCGGCCTGAGCGATCAGCGCGGCGAGTCCCTGCGCCAACTCGCGCGGTCGGGTGACCAGGACGCGCCGGCCCGCGAGGGCGCTCAAGCTCACGAGGCGATCGCCGCCAGGATCTCATCGGCGCCGCGCTCGCGCAGCCGCTCGGCCGCTTCGGCGCCCAACGCCTCCGGGTCGTCGGCCGCACCCGAGCACTCGGCGCGCGCCATGCGCTTGCCGTCGGGCGCCGCCACCAGGGCGCGAAGCTGCAGGCGGCCGCCCGCGAGCTCGGCGTACGCGCCCAGCGGAATCGTGCAGCTGCCGCCCAGCGCCAGACTGACGGCGCGCTCCGCGCGCACGCAGGCCGCGCTCGGCGCGTGGGCCAGCGGCTCGATGAGCGCGGCGACCTCGGCGCGCGCCGCGAGGCATTCGATGCCGAGCGCCGCCTGGCCGGGGGCGGGCAGGCTTTCCTCGACGGACAGGCAGCGCCGGATGCGTTGCTCGAGCCCCAGGCGTTTCAGCCCCGCGGCCGCGAGCAGGATGGCGTCGTACTCGCCGCGATCCAGCTTGGCGATGCGCGTCTCGACGTTGCCGCGCAGCGTCAGGAGCTCGAGATGCGGGTAGCGGGCGGCGATCTGCGCCGCGCGGCGCAGGCTCGAGGTACCGAGGCGCGCGCCCGGCGGCAGCGCGGCGAGGTCCTGGTCGCGGCTGCAGACGAGCGCATCGCGCGGATCCTCGCGCTCGAGGATCGCGGCGAGAATGAAGCCCGCGGGCAGTGCCGCCGGCACGTCCTTCATCGAGTGCACCGCGAGGTCGGCGCGGCCGTCGGCGAGCGCCTGCTCGAGCTCTTTCACGAACAGGCCCTTGCCACCGACCTTGTCGAGGCGCTCGTCGAGCAGTTCGTCGCCGCGCGTGGACAGGGCAAGCAGCGCCACCGCGAGGCCCGGATGCCGCGCTTCGAGCCGCGCCTTGACGTGCTCCGCCTGCCAGAGCGCGAGCCGGCTGCGGCGCGTGGCGATGGTGAGGCGCGCGAGCACTCAGCCGTCCTTCGCCAGGAGCCGCACTTCGGCCCACTGCCGGCGGCTCACCGGCAGGCGCTCGGGCACGCCCTCCAGCACCACGTTCCAGTGCGGCTCGTCGCCGCCTTCGGCCGCACGCTCGAAGCCGCGCACCGCGCTTCGCGCCACCAGGCAGTTGCGGTGCACGCGCACGAAGCGCTCGGCGAACTCGCGCTCCAGCGCCACCAGCGACTCCTCGATCAGGTGCTCGGCGGCGCGCGTGCGCAGGGTCACGTACTTCAGTTCGGCGCGCAGGTAGACGACGTCGCGCACCGGCACCAGGTGGATGCGGTTGCGCTCGGTCACCGACAGGTACTCGCGCGCCTGCGCGGAGGCCTTCGCCAGCTGCTCGCGCGCCGGCGGCCCGGCGTCGCGCGCCTTGCCGAGCGCCGCGGCGAGGCGCGAGGCGCGCACCGGTTTCATCAGGTAATCGAGCGCGTTCAACTCGAAAGCCTCGACCGCGTAGCGGTCGTGGGCGGTGACGAAGATCACGGCGGGCGCGAGCTCGAGTCCCGACAGGTGCCGCGCCACCTCCAGCCCGCGCATGCCGGGCATCTCGATGTCCAGGAGCAGCACCTGCGCGCGCGTCTGCGGCAGCCGCTCGACCGCCTCGAGGCCGTTCTGCGCCTCGCCCACCACCTCGGTGGGCAGCGCCGAAGCAAGATCGCCGAGCAGCTCCTTCAGGCGCTCGCGTGCCGGCGCCTCGTCGTCGGCGATGAACACGCGCAGCGTCGCTTCAGGCATGCGCGGCCCGGTACGGCATTTCGATCTCCACCACGTAGCGCGCGCCGGCGACGCGCGTCTCGACGCGCGCCTCGGCATCGAAGAACAGCTGCAGCCGCTCGCGAATGTTCTCCAGCGCCATGCGGTTGCCGGCGCGGTTCGCCTGCTCCTCGATGTAGGGATTGTCGATGCGCGCCAGGACGCGCGCGCCGCGCCGCGCGATGTGCACCACAATGCGGCCCTCGCCCGTGCCCGGCTCGATGCCATGGTAGATGGCATTCTCGAGCAGCGGCTGCAGCACCATCGGCGGCATCATCGCGTCGCGCGGCGCGGTCTCCAGCTCCCAGGCGACCACCAGCCGCGCGCCCAGGCGCAGCTGCTCGAGGTTCACGTAGCGCTCGAGGAGCGCGATTTCGTCCGCGAGCGGCACAAAGCGCCGGTTGTCCTGCATCAGCACGCGAAACAGGTCCGCCAGATCTTCGAGCGCCTGCTCGGCGCGGCGCGGGTCGCGGCGGATGAGCGACAGCACGGCGTTCAGACTGTTGAACAGGAAATGCGGCCGAATGCGCGACTGCAGCGCCTGCAGGCGCGCCTCGGCCAGCGCCGGCGAGTAAGCGCGGGTGAGCAGCCGCAGGTAGGCGAGCACGAGCAGGGCTGCGCCCGCTGCCAGCGCCAGCGTGCGCGGCAGGCCGGTCGCGGCATCGCCCACGGCCGCGCTCGCCGCGTGCAGCATGCCGCTCACCGCCAGCGCGAGCGCCACCACCGCCGCGACCCCGTGCCAGTAGCGCAGCCGCCCGAGCGCCGGGGAGAGCGCGAAGAGCACGGCGAGCGTCATGGCGAGCGCCGGCTCGAGCCGTGCCGCGACCAGCAGGATCCGTTCGAGCGCCGCGTCCCAGCCGGGCACCGCCACGAGCACCGCGGCGAACGCGAGCGCGTTGACGCCGAGCAGGATGCGCGCCACCACGCCGAGGTTGCGGAAGTCGGGCAGGGCGTCCGCTGTGAAGTTTTGCTTTATACTCATTGGCATACCGCGGCGCGCCGCGATCTCCAGTATGCCCCATGGCCCCTTCTCGCACCAAGCGGCCGCCGCGCGCTAAGCCCGCGGCGCAGCGCGGCACACGCCTCCCGGCGCGGGCGCAGGCGCCCTGGTCGGGCCGCTTCGCGGAGCCCGTCGACGACCTGGTGAAGCGCTTCACCGCCTCGGTGCAATTCGATGCCCGGCTCGCGCGCTTCGACATCGACGCCTCGCTCGCGCACGCCCGCATGCTGGCTGCCTGCGGCGTCATCCCGCGCGGCGACCTCGAGGACATCGAGCGCGGCATGGCGGCGATCGGCAAGGAGATCGACGCGGGCGAATTCCAGTGGTCGATCGATGCCGAGGACGTGCACACCAACATCGAGCGCCGCCTGATCGAGCACGTAGGCGATGCGGGAAAACGACTGCACACGGCGCGCTCGAGGAACGACCAGGTGGCGACCGACGTGCGCCTCTGGCTGCGCGCCGAGATCGACGCCATCGACGAGGGGCTCGGGCGCATGCAGGAGGCGCTGCTCGCGCAGGCCGAGCGCCACGCCGCGCTGGTGATGCCCGGGTTCACCCACCTGCAGGTGGCGCAGCCGGTGACCTTCGGCCACCACCTGATGGCCTATTTCGAAATGCTGGAGCGCGATCGCGCGCGCTTCGCCGAGTGCCGGCGGCGCGTGAACCAGCTGCCCCTGGGCGCCGCGGCGCTCGCGGGCACCACGTTCCCCATCGACCGCGAGCGCGTGGCGCGCGAGCTCGGCTTCGAGGGCCTGTGCGCCAACTCGCTCGACGCGGTGTCCGACCGCGACTTCGCCATCGAGTTCTGCGCGCACGCGGCGCTGGCGATGACGCACCTGTCGCGGCTCGCCGAGGAGATCGTGCTGTGGACGAGCCCGCGCTTCGGCTTCGTGCGCCTGCCCGATCGCTTCTGCACCGGCAGCTCGATCATGCCGCAGAAGAAGAATCCCGACGTGCCCGAGCTGGTGCGCGGCAAGAGCGCGCGCGCCATCGGCTCTCTGGTTTCTCTGCTTGCGCTGATGAAGGCGCAGCCGCTCGCCTACAACAAGGACAACCAGGAGGACAAGGAACCGCTGTTCGACGCCGCCGATACGCTGCGCGACTCGCTTGCCGTGTTCGCCGCAATGGTCGCGGGCATCGAGCCGGTGCCCGAGGCGATGCGCGCCGCGGCGCTCGAGGGCTTCGCCACCGCCACCGATCTCGCCGATTACCTGGTGAGAAAGGGCGTGCCGTTCCGCGACGCGCACGGCGCGGTCGCGCGCGCGGTGCGCGAGGCGGAAAACCTGGGCTGCGACCTTTCCGGCCTGCCGCTCGCGGTACTCAAGCGCTTCTCGGCCGCCATCGGCGAAGATGTCTTCGATTGCCTGTCGCTGGAAGGCTCGGTGGCGGCGCGCGATCACCCCGGCGGCACCGCGCCCCGGCAGGTCGGGGCGGCGGTGGCGCGGGCGCGCGCCCGGCGCGCGACACGATGAACGTCGCCGAAGTCGAGGTTCCCGAGCGCATCGGCAAGTACCCGGTGCTGCGGGAAATCGGCCGCGGCGCGACCAGCGTCGTCTACCTGTGCAACGACCCGTTTTACAGCCGCAACGTCGCCGTCAAGCTGGTGATGCCGGAGGCGTTCCAGGACAAGGACAAGGGGCGCCTGTACCGGAAGCTCTTCGTCACCGAGGCCTCGCTCGCCGGCAAGCTGCAGCACCCGCACATCTGCCAGATCTACGACGCGGTGGCCGACGACCGGCAGCAGTACATCGTCATGGAATACGTGGACGGCGGCACCCTCGAGCGTCACGGCGACGCCCAGGACCTGCTGCCCATCGACCGCGTGGTGGAGATCGTCTTCAAGTGCACGCGGGCGCTGGAATTCGCGCACAAGATGGGCATCACGCACCGCGACCTGAAGCCGGCGAACATCCTCTATACCGGCGAGACCGACGTCAAGGTGTCCGACTTCGGCGCCGCGCTCATCGCCAGCGGCGACATCACGCAGGTCTCGGCCATCGGCTCGCCCGCCTACATGTCGCCCGAGCAGGTGAAGGAGCACGCCCTCAACCACCAGACCGACATCTACTCGCTCGGCGTCGTCATGTACCAGCTGCTCGCCGGGCGGCTGCCGTTCCAGGCCACCAACAACTTCAGCCTCATCTACCAGATCGCCAATGCCGAGCCGCAGCCGCCCTCGTCCTACCGGCCGCAGATTCCGGCGGCGCTCGATGCCATCGTCAAGCGCGCCATGGCCAAGAACCTGGCCCAGCGCTATGCCGCCTGGGAGGACTTCTCGCTCGATCTCGCCGAGGTGTTCAGGAACGAGGGCCTTGCCGGCCGCAAGGAAACCTTCGCCGACTCCGACAAGTTCGAGTCGTTGAGGAAACTGCCGTTCTTCACCCATTTCACCGACGCCGAGCTGTGGGAGGTGGCGCGCATCTCCAACTGGCGCACCGCGGCCGTGGGCGAGCTGCTGATGAAGGAAGGCGAGCCCGGCAACTTCTTCTGCATCCTCGCCGACGGCCAGGTGCGGGTGACGAGGAAGGGCAAGCTGCTCAACATCCTGCGCACCGGCGAATGCTTCGGCGAGATGGCCTACCTCTCCAAGGACGAGCAGCTGCGCGGCGCCGACGTCACGGTGATGGACGAATCGAAGATCATCTCGGTGCCGACGCAAAAGCTGGCGCAGGCCTCGGATTCCTGCCGCTACAAGTTCGACCGCGCCTTCATGGAGATCCTGGTCGAGCGCCTGACCATGGCCAACGCCCGGCTCTCGGGCGTGTAAACGCCATCCGCCGCCATTGATTTTCCTGTGCGTATGCTAGCGTGATTTCCATCCTGCCCCGGCGCAAGGGCAACCTGCTGAAACTGCTCAGGGAGATCGGCCCGATGGATACATTGCTAGCCGCGCAGGCATTGAGTATCGGCGCCACCGTAGTTACCGGGAACATGCGGGAGTTTGCGTGGGTGCCCGGTCTCGCGGCGGAGAACTGGCTTCATTGACGGATAGGAAAATCTATCCGGTCTGCCGGCGCGACGTTTCATGGAACGCCCCCTCGGTGCGAGGCAGCCCCGGTGCACCGTCGCACAATGGCGCTTATGTCGCAACGAGAGCCGCTGGTGAAAAAACCACATGGCAATCTATCGGCTCGGCGCCGCTTGGGCAATAGCCGGGCTCCGCCAGGCGAACTGGCCCCTCGCGCAGCGGATTCAAGCGATGTCGGGGACGGGGTGGTAGGTCAGGATTTGCGCGGCTGGCTCGGGCGGATCCGGGGCGGGCGGCCCAGTCCCCTTCGCACTGCAATTTGCGGCGCCCACAGACCCAGGTGGCGGAGGATCTTCCGGATGACTGCCGCATCGTCGAAAAGGGCGATCACGCGCGCG
>JAOTWE010000089.1 GCA_029863065.1 Betaproteobacteria bacterium | reverse complement strand
AGAAGAACGGAGCGGTAGTTCAGTTGGTTAGAATACCGGCCTGTCACGCCGGGGGTCGCGGGTTCGAGTCCCGTCCGCTCCGCCACACTCTTCGCGGTAAGAATCGTTAAATGTTCGGACTGATACACAAGAACAAGCGCGTGGTGCAGATCGTCCTCGGTCTGCTGATACTCCCGTTCGCCTTCTTCGGCCTGGAGTCCTACACGCGTACCATCGGCGCCCGCGACGACGTCGCCGCCGTGAACGGCTCGCCCATCACGCAGGGCGAGTTCGCCGAAGAGCTGCGCCGCCAGCAGGAACGGCTGCGCGCCGCGTTCGGCCCGAACATCGACACCGCAGCCCTCGACACGCCGGGCGCGCGGCGCGCGCTGCTCGACTCGCTCGTCTCCCAGCGCCTGCTCGCCGACGCCGCGCTGCGCGGCCACCTCACGGTCAGCGACGAGGCGCTGCGCGAAACCATCGCCGCGGTGCCCGCGTTTCAGGGCGAGGGCGGCTTTTCCAAGTCGAACTACGAGGCGTTGCTGCGCGCGCAGAACATGACGCCGGCGATATTCGAGGCGCGGCTGCGCAACGACCTCGCGCTGTCGCAGCTCGGCGACGCCATTCGCGGCACCGCCATCGCCTCGCGCAGCGTCAGCGAGCGGCTGGAGGCGATCGAGGGGCAGCGCCGCGAGGTGCACGAGTCGCTGGTCGCCGCGCAGCCCTTTGTCGCGCAGGTGAAGGTGAGCGACGAGCAGATCCGGTCCTACTACGAAGCCAACACCGCGGAATTCCGCGTGCCCGAGCGCGTGCGCGCCGAGTACCTGGTGCTTGGCGCCGAGGCGCTCGGCCGGCGCGACGCCATCCCCGAGGCCGAGCTGAAGGCGGCCTACGAGGCGCGCGCCAACCAGTACCGCGTGGCCGAGCAGCGCCGCGCCAGCCATATCCTGGTGAAGACCGAGGCGGAGGCTGCGAAGCTCGCCGCCGAGGCACGAAGGAACCCCGGTCGCGTCGCCGAGCTGGCGAAGAAGCATTCGCAGGATTCCGGGTCGGCGGCGAACGGCGGCGACCTTGGCTTTTTCGGCCGCGGCATGATGGTGCCGGCGTTCGAGGAGGCCGCGTTCCGCATGAAGGACGGCGAGATCAGCGATCCGGTGAAAAGCGAATTCGGCTGGCATGTGATTCGCGTCACCGGCGTGCGGCCCGCCACAGTGCGGCCGTTCGCGGAGGTGCGCGCCGAGCTGACGGCGGAGCTGGCGCGCCAGCAGGGTGTGCGGCGCTTTGCCGAAGCCGCGGAAGCCTTCAGCAACATGGTTTATGAGCAGCCCGACAGCCTGAAGCCCGCGGCCGAGCGCTTCAAGCTGCCGCTGCAGACGAGCGGCTGGATCGAGCGCGGCGTGCCTGCGCCCGCGGCCGGCGTGCTCGCTCACCCGAAGCTGCTGGGCGCGCTGTTCGCCGATGATGCCGTCAAGGCGCGCCGTAATACGGACGCCGTCGAAGTCGCGCCCAACGTGCTGGTGGCCGCGCGCGTCATCGAGTATCAGCCCGAGACGCAGAAGAAGCTGGAGGAAGTGCGCGCCGACATCGAGCGCCGCCTGCATGCGCAGGCGGCATCGCGCCTGGCGCAGCAGGCGGGCGATGCCAAGCTCGCCGAGCTGCGCAAAGGCGGCGCCGCGGGCGTGAGCTGGGGCGCCGCCAAGGGCGTGTCGCGCCGCAGCCCGCAGGGCGTGCCGGCGGGGGCGCTGCGCCAGATACTGGCGGCCGACCCCGGCAAGCTGCCCGCCTACTTCGGCGCGGCGCGCGGCACTGAGGGCTACATGCTGTATCGCGTCGCCAAATTGCTCGATCCGGAACCGAAGACCGAGGCGCAGAAAGCCGCGGAACGCGCGCGCGCCGAGCAGCTCGCCGGTGCGCGCCAGTTCGAGGCCTATGTCGGCAGTCTGCGCGCGAAGGGCGACATCGAGGTGCGGTCCGCCAACCTCGAAAAGAAGCCCTAGCCGCGCGCGGTAGAATGCGCAGGCTCGGCGCATGGTGCGCCGCAGGCTGCGCCGGAGGAACAGGGCATGTCGGTCGAAGGCTCCACCGCCGCAACCCGGGACTGCGACGTCGCCGTGATCGGCGGCGGGCCCGCGGGCTCGACGGTGGCGGCGCTGCTGGCCGAGCGCGGTTTGCGCGTCGCGCTGCTCGAAAAGTCCCGCCACCCCCGCTTCCATATCGGCGAATCGCTGCTGCCGGCCAACCTGCCGCTGTTCGAGCGCCTCGGCGTTGCCGCGGAAGTGCGCGCCATCGGCATGCAGAAATGGGGCGCCGAGCTCGTCTCCCCGGTGCATGCGCAGCCCGCGCGCCTCGCGTTCGCCGACGCCTGGGACAAGTCGCTGCCCTACGCCTATCAGGTGCGGCGCTCGCAGTTCGACGAGATCCTGTTCCGCAACGCCGAGCGCAAGGGCGCGCAGGCGCTCGAAGGCTGCCGCGTGCGCGCGGTGGAGTTTGCCGGCGATGGCAGCGCCCGCCTGCAGGTGCAGCGCGACGACGGCGGCGAGGAGAACTGGCGCGCACGCTTCGTCGCCGACGCCTCGGGCCGCGATACGTTCCTCGGCAACCGTCTGGGCGCGAAGCGGCGCAACGCGCGGCACAATAGCGCCGCGCTCTACGCGCATTTCCGCGGCGCACGCCGCCACGAGGGCCAGTGCGCGGGCGACATCACCATCTTCTGGTTCGAGCACGGCTGGTTCTGGTTCATTCCGCTCGCCGATGGCGTGACCAGCGTCGGCGCCGTGGTCTGGCCCTACTACATGAAGTCGAGAGCGAAGCCGGTGAACGATTTCCTGATGGACACGATCGTCCTGTGTCCGAAGCTGGCGGCGCGGCTCGAGGGCGCCGAGCGCATGACCGACGCCGAGGCCACCGGCAACTATTCCTACGCCTGCGACCGCACCCACGGCCCGGGCTACCTCCTGCTCGGCGACGCCTACGCGTTCATCGACCCGGTGTTCTCAACCGGCGTGATGCTCGCCATGACGAACGCCGCGGACGGCGCCGAGGCCATCGAAGCCTGCCTGCGCCGGCCGCGCGAGGCGCGGCGCGCCCTCGCGCGCTTCGACCGGCGCGTGCGCCGCGGCCCGCGCGAATTCTCCTGGTTCATCTACCGCGTCACCAGCCCGGCGATGCGCGGCCTGCTGATGGCGCCGCGCAACCTCCTGCGCATGAAGGAGGCGCTGCTGTCGCTGCTGGCGGGCGACGTCTTCGCCCGCGCGCCGATCGGCCCGTCGCTGCTGGCGTTCAAGGGCCTGTACTACTTCCTGTCGCTCGCCGATCCACGGGTGGCACTGCGCGCCTGGCGCCGGCGGCGCAGCAGCCTGCACGAAGCCACCAATGCCGGCGCATGAGGGCGGTACTGTGCGTCCTGTGTGCACTCGTCGCGGTGCCCGCCGCGGCCCAGGAGCGGCCGCTGTGGGAACTCGGGATGGGCGTCGGCGCTTTCGCGCTGCCGGATTACCGCGGCTCGGACCAGGGGCGCGGCTACGCGCTGCCCGTGCCTTACGTGGTCTACCGGGGAAAGTTCCTCAAGGCCGACCGGCGTGGCATCCGCGGCGAGCTGTTCGATTCGGAGCGCGTGGAACTGAACGTGAGCGTTTCGGCGTCGCTGCCGGTGGACAGCACGCGCAACGCCGCGCGCGCCGGCATGCCCGACCTGCGGCCTTCGCTCGAGCTCGGGCCGAGCCTCGAATTCACTCTTTGGCGATCGCGCGAGGGCCGCGAGCTGCTGGAGCTGCGCCTGCCGGTGCGGGCCGCGTTCACGCTCGAATCCTCGCCGCACGCCATCGGCTGGGTCGCGACGCCCAACCTGAACCTCGACCTGCCGGGGCGCGGCGCTCTGGCGGGGTGGAATTTCGGCCTGCTCACCGGCCCGGTCTATGGCAGCCGGCGCCAGCACGAGTACTTCTATGGCGTGGCGCCGCAGTTCGCGACGCCGGCGCGGCCGGCCTACGCCGCGCCCGGCGGCTATGCCGGCGTGCAGTTTCTCGCCGCCGCCAGCCGCCGCTTCAAGGACTTCTGGGTGGGCGCGTTCGTGCGCGCGGACACGCTGCGCGGCGCGGCCTTCGAGGCAAGCCCATTGGTGAAGCGCAACACTTATTTTGCGGCGGGCGTGGCCATCGCCTGGGTGCTCGGCACCTCGCGCGAGCGGGTCGAGGCGCCGGAGTGAGGGCCGCGTGATTCTGCGTTCGCTGCGCGCGCTATGGGCGTACACCGCGCTCTGGTACGGCTTGGCGCTGCTCGGCCTGGGCAGCCTGACCTGGAGCCTGGTGGCGGCGCCGCTCAGGCTGCTGCTGCCGGATCGGATTGGCCGCGCGCTCGGTCGCCGCGTCGTTGCGCGCGGCTTCCGCTTTTACCTGGGCGCGCTGGAGATGGTCGGCGCGTGCCGGTTCGATCTCGCCGCGCTCGATGCGCTGCGCGCCGCCGGGCCGCTGATCCTCGCGCCCAATCACCCGACGCTGCTCGATGCCGTGATGCTTCTGTCGCGCCTGCCGCAGGCGGCCTGCGTGCTGAAGGCGCCGCTTGCCAACGGCATGGTGTTCGGCGCCGGCGCACGGCTCGCCGGCTACATTCGAAACGATTGGCCGGTCGGTATGGTGCGCCTTTCGGTCGAAGAGCTGCGCCGCGGCGGCCAGCTGCTGCTGTTCCCCGAGGGCACGCGCACCACGCGCTCGCCGGTGAACGCGTTCCGCGGCGCCATCGCCCTCATCGCCCGCCAGGCCGGCGTTCCGGTGCAGACCGTGTTCATCGAAGCCGACAGCTCGTTCCTCGGCAAGGGCTGGCCGCTGACGCGGCGGCCGCGGCTGCCGTTGAACTATCGCGTGCGCCTCGGCCGCCGCTTCGACCCGCCGCGCGACCTGCGGGCGTTCGTGCGCGAGCTGGAGCAGTACTACGCCGCCGAGCTGGCGCAGCCGCTCGGGCCGTCGCTGCAATTTCCGGCCGGCGTGGAGTCCAGGCCGGCGTGAGCGCGGGTGCGCCCTCGCGCAGCCACCTGGTGGTCATCCCGAGCTACAACCCCGGCCCGCTGGTCTACGAAACGGTGCGCGCGGCGCGCGCCCAGTGGTCGCCGGTCTGGGTGGTGGTGGACGGCAGCAACGACGGCACGCGCGACGGCCTGGAGCGCATGGCGGGCGCGGATCCCGGACTGCGCGTGCTGGCGCTCGAAACGAACAGCGGCAAAGGCGCCGCTGTGCTGCACGCGCTGAGGCTGGCCGCGGCCGAGGGCTACAGCCACGCGCTCACCATGGACGCCGACGGCCAGCACCCGGCGGCCTCGATTCCCGAATTCATGGCGGCCTCGCAGCGCGCTCCCGAGGCGATGGTGCTCGGCGTGCCGCGGTTCGACGCCAGCGCGCCGGCGCTGCGCGTCCAGGGGCGGCGCGTTTCCAACTGGTGGGCCAACCTGGAAACGCTGTGGTGCGGAATCCAGGATTCTTTGTTCGGTTTTCGCGTTTACCCGGTGCGGCCCCTGCTCGAGGCCATGCGGGCGCAGCGCTGGATGCGGCGCTTTGATTTCGATCCCGAAGCAGCGGTGCGCCTCGCCTGGCGCGGCGTGCCGCCGCTCAACCTGCCGGCGCCGGTACGCTACCTGCGCCCCGAGGAGGGTGGGGTATCGCACTTCCGCTACTGGCGCGACAACGCGCTGCTCAGCTGGATGCACCTGCGGCTGGTGCTCGGTTTTTTCGCGCGCCTGCCGCTGCTCGTCGCGCACCGCGTCAGATCATCCCGCCGTTGATCGGGATCGCCTGGCCGGTGATGTAGGCGGCGCGCTCCGACGCGAGGAAAGCCACCAGGTCGGCGACTTCGGCGGCGGTGCCGGCACGCTGCAGCGGTACCAGTTCGCGGATGCGTTCCTGCGGGAATTCGGCGCTCATCGCCGTGTCGATCAGCCCCGGCACCACCGCATTCACGGTCACACCGCGCTTGCCGAGCTCGAGCGCCAGGGCGCGCGTCGCGGCGATCAGCGCGCCCTTGGCAGCGGCGTAGTTGACCTGGCCGCGGTTGCCGGTGACCGCGCTCACCGACGCCATGTTGACCACGCGTCCCCAGCGCGTGCGCAGCATCGGCAGCACGAGCGGCTGGGTGACGTTGAAGAAGCCGTGCAGCGAAATGTCGATGACGCGCCGCCACTGTGCCACGCTCATGCCGGGAAACGCCGCGTCGTCGTGAATGCCTGCATTGTTGACGAGGATCTGCACCGGCCCGCGCTCGAGCAACTCTTCCAGGACGGCGCGCGTGGCCGCGGCGTCGGTGACGTCGAAGGCGAGCGCCTCGGCGCTGCCGCCCTGCGCGGCGAGCTCCACGGCGAGGGCGCGCGCCGCTTCGAGGTTGCGATGCGCGTGCACGACGACGTGCCGGCCGTCGGCGGCGAGGCGGCGGCAGATGACGGCGCCGATGCCGCCGCTGCCGCCGGTGACCAGCGCTCGCAGCCGCGTCATTTGCCGGTCGCGTCGAGGACGACGGCGGCGCGCCCGCCAACCAGCTCGCCGGCGCCGCCGGCGATGCTGAATTCGTAGAGGACGTGATCGGCCTCGCCGCTCAGTCGCGCGGCCGATACCCGCAGAGGTCCTTCGACATCGTCCAGGCGCAAGGCGCGCAGCCGCACCGAGCGCACGCTCGCCAGGAATCCGCGCCCGAGCGGCGCGCCCTGCGCATCCAGCAGCGCGCCGTGGACCGCCATCGCCTGCGCCCCGTACTCGATGCCGCAGGCTGCGGGCAGGGTTCCCGCCACGCGCAGCGGGTTGGCGGGATCGCGGTGGCTGCTGGCGTGGCAGACGATATGCCGCTCATCCCATTCGAGCACCTCGTCGAGCAGGCACATGGCGCCCTGGTGTGGAATGTGTGTCGCGATCCAGTCGCGGCTTACGCGCACGGCGCGACCGTCGCGGCGATATGCAGGCCGTCCAGGTATTCGATAGCGGCAGTGCCGCGGGCGCCGCGCGCGAGCAGCGAGAGCAGCGGCAGGCTGCGGGCCGTTGGCACGGAACGGCGAAGCGATTCCAGATCGCCATCGGCGAGCGGTTCGGGAGAGTCGCCGATCAGTGTCAGCTCGAGGCGCGCAAGCACGCCCGCGCCTGCTTGCGGCGAAAGCAACAGTGCAACGCCGAAGGCGTCGGGCACCGGGCGCTTGCTGAGAAGCGGCTCGGGGTACGGCGCGTCGTACGCGATCAGCAGCACTGGCGCCCCGCGCGCGTGCACGAGCGTGCAGGCCTCGAGCAGGCCGGCGCCGAAACTCGCGTCATAGCCGCAGACGCTGGTCGAGGGCGCCATGCAGCGCGTGGCGATGCTCCAGTAACCCGAGGGCGCGTTGTGCACCGAATTGTGGAACCGGGTCGGCGAAATGAGGCGCTCGCTGCCCGCCAGTTGTTCGCAAATGGCGTGGCAGGTGTCGCCGTCGGCGGATGAAGACGTAAAGACGGTCTCTAGGGCAGAGGCATCGCGGGCGCTTTCGGTGAGCGCGCCCCAGCCGACCGCGAGCGCGATCTTTACCGCGAGCCCGGCACGCCGGCGCTCGTTGGGTGGCAGCAGCGTGGCCACGGGCACTACGGTCGGCGCATGGGCGTAAGGTTGCGCACCGGTAAGCACGGCGCGCGCTGCCGCCCAGCCGGGCAGCCCGGGACCGAGCAGGGCCACGCCCTCGATGGCGGCGGCAAGCCGGCTCACGCGCGCCCCAGCACCAGGCTGCAATTGGTGCCGCCGAAGCCGAAGGAGTTGCTGAGCACGCGGCGCAGCTTCGCCTCCCGGCTTTCGAGCACGTAGTGCGCGCGCAGCGCCGGGTCGGGCGTGGCGGTATGCGCGCCTCCCGGGATGAAGCCGTGGCGCAGGGCGAGCGCCGCGATCATCGCCTCGAGCGCGCCGGCGGCGCCGAGCGTGTGGCCGGTGGCGCCCTTGGTCGAGCTGCAGGGCGTGGCGCTGCCGAAAAGGCCGACGACCGCGCGGTCCTCGGCGGCGTCGTTGCTCGGCGTGGCGGTGCCGTGCAGGTTGATGTAGCCGATGTCGGCGGGCTGCAGCGACGCCGCTCCCAGCGCCGCCTGCATGGCGAGGCGCGCGCCCAGCCCCTCGGGGTGCGGCGAGGACATGTGGTGCGCATCGCTCGATTCGCCCACGCCGTACAGCGCGACGGCGTCCGGCGCGGGCGAGGCCGCAAGCGGCTCGAGCAGCGCGAACGCCGCGGCTTCGCCGATCGACAGTCCGTTCCTCGCCGCGTCCCAGGGGCGGCAGGGTTCGCGCGCGAGGAGCTCGAGCGAGTTGAACCCGTACAGCGTTGTGAGGCACAGGCTGTCCACGCCGCCCACCACGGCGGCATCGATCAGGCCTGCATCGATCATGCGCGCCGCGCTGCCGAACACCTTGGCGCTCGAGGAGCAGGCGGTGGACACGGTCCATGCCGGCCCGGCAAGCGCGAGCCGCGCGCGCACGAAGCCGGTCACCGAGTAGGTGTTGTGCGTGCGCCCGTAGTCGAAGTCTGCGGGCAGGGCGCCACTCACGGGATCGCGCCGCCGGTAGGCAAGCTCCGTCTGCAGGATGCCCGAGGTGCTTGTGCCCAGGAAGACGCCGACACGCTCCGCGCCCACGCGCCCTGCTGCTGCGCGCACCGCCTCCGCAAAGCCGTCGTGCGCGAGGCCAAGCTCGGCGAGCCGGTTGTTGCGGCAGTCCCAGGCGGCGAGCGCGGGCGGCAGGCGGACCGCGTCGACGCCTTCCACTTCGCCGATGCAGGTGTCGAGCGCCGTGGTGTCGAACTGGCGACGCGCGAGTCCGCTCGCGCGGCGCTGCAACGCGCTGCGCGTCGCCTCCAGGCCCCGGCCCAGGCAGGTGGTGAGGGTGAAGCTCGACAGTTGCAGCGGGTGCACTTGGATCAGGATCGTAGTGGCAGGCGCGCCGCGAGCAGCACGTTGGCGAAGGGCGTGCCGCGGCTCATCGGCTCGGTCTGTACGGTGAAACCGAGCGCTTCCAGCGCCGCGCGCCATTGTGCCACGCTGCGGCAATGAAACCGCGTGGCGCCATGTCCGCGCGCCAGCGCCACGGTCCAGTCCACCCAGTTGCCGAACCGGAACGGCAAGCCGGAGTCGGCATCGCCCACGCGCAGCAGCAGCTTGCCGCCCGCGGCGAGCGCGTCACGCACCCGGCGCAGCACCGCGTCCTGATCCTCGCGGCCCATAAAATGCACCACGTCCAGGAGCACAACGATGTCCGCGGTGCCGAACTTCGCGCTGCGGATGTCAGCTTGCTCTACGCCGCAGTCAGCACCCAGCGCGGTCCGGGCGCGCGCCACGTCGCGCGCCATGAGCTCGACACCGCGATAGGCGGCGAGGCGCGGCGCGCCGGCCACGTCCAGCAGCGCGGCCAGCAGCCCCTGGCCGCAGCCGAGGTCGAGCAGACGCGCGTTCTCGGGAATCACGCCCGGTTGCAGCAGGGCTTGGAACACGGGGTCGTAGCGCAGCTTGCCGCGCGCGAAGTGCCATGCGAAGCGCCCGGCGGCGCGGTAGGGCGCGCTCGCCGCCTCGACCAGGCGAGCGTAGTCCGCGGCGACGCTCAATCGCGCGCCGCGCGCAGCGTGACCGGCCGCAGCCCGGCGCCGGCCAGCGTGTCGAGCAGTCGCGGCAGCACCTCGAGCACCACGGGCGCGCCGTGCACGGAGCGCTTCGTATGGCCGTCGTGCAGCAGCAGGATGTCGCCCGGCGCCAGGGCGCGCGTCAGGCGCGCGAGGACGTCCTCGGCGTTGGCGTTGCGCGTGTCGTAGCCGCGGCGCGTCCAGCTCACCAGCTGCAAACCGAGGCGCGCGAGCGCGTAGTCGAGAAAGGGGTTGCGCAGTCCCGCGGGTGCGCGGAAGAAGCGCGGCGCGACGCCGGCCAGCGCGGCGAGAGTGTCCTGTGCGGCGCCGATTTCCTGCAGGAAGCGGCGCGGACCGAGCAGGGCGAAATCGTGGCGATGCCGGAACGAGTGATTCTCGACCGCGTGCCCGGCGGCGGCGATGGCGCGCACCAGCCCGGGATGGCGCGTGGCGCGCTCGCCGATGCAGAAGAACGTCGCCCGCACGCCGTGGCGCTCGAGCACCTCGAGCACGCGCGGCGTGACCTCCGGATCGGGGCCGTCATCCAGCGACAGGGCGACTTCGCCGCGCGCCGCGGCAGAGCGCGGCAGGCGCGTCCAGTTCGGGCCGAGCAGGCGGCTTCGCGGCAGCAGCCCGCCGGCGAGGATCGCCGCCTGGTTGGCGGCGATGGCGCCGATCGCCCAGGGCCAGAAGTCCGGAACGACGGCGACGCCGGCCAGAGCGGCGGCGTGCAGGACGGCGGAGCCGCCCACAAAGCCCGTGGGGCGCCAGGGCGCGGCGGCGTGCGGCCGGGACATGGGGAGATTATCGGCCATCGCCGCGGGCGCCCGAGAGCAGCGCGGCGAACGCCAGCGCGAGCAGCGTGCCGAGCGCGACTGTAGCGCCGATCGCGCGCAATACCGGCACGCTCGAGCTGGCGAGCACGCCGAAGCCGATCACGGTCGTGGCATTGGCCAGGGCGAGCGAGGCCAGGACGCGCGGCGGCGGCGCGCCGCCGGCGCGCTCGAAGAACAGCGCGTAATTCGAGCCAACTGCGACCACCAGCAGGAATCCCACCAGATGCAGGAGATTGAGCGTCTGCCCAGCCAGCGCCAGCGCGGCGGCCGTCACTACCACCGCGGCGCCGAGCGGCAGCGCCACGCGGCCGACGCGCGACGCCGAGCGCAGTGCGAACATCAGCAGCAGCAGCACCGCGGCCACGCCCGCCGCGGCGAGCGCGATCGCCTCGTGCAGGTAGCCGGTATAAAGCGAGTTGGCCTCGGCCTTGAGATCGAGGAACTGCGCGCCGCTGCCGAGCAGCGCGGCGCGCACCTGCGCAGCATCGATGGCGTGCGCCTGCGGGCCCGCCAGCGGCGCGCGCAGCGGCACAAGCGCGTGCCAGCCGCCGGCGCGTCGCACGAGCAGCGCATCGAGCGCCATGCCGAGCGCGCTGCCCTCAAAGTCGGCGTGGCGCAGGCGCGCACCGCTCTTGACCTTGGCCGTGTCGGCGACGCAT
>JAOTWE010000325.1 GCA_029863065.1 Betaproteobacteria bacterium | reverse complement strand
GTGGCTGGCATTTCACCGTGCTTTTTTCCAACACCGCCCGCGCCCACGAGCTCGGCCGCACGCGCGACTGGGTGGTCATCTACTACTACGACGGCGAGCACGTCGAGGCGCAGTGCACCGTGGTCACCGAAGCGCGCGGCGCACTCGCCGGCAAGCGCGTCGTGCGCGGCCGCGAGGAAGAATGCCGCGCGCACTACGAGCATGAGTCGGAAGGAGAGCACGCATGAATCTCACCCGCGGATGGAGCTTCCTCGTTCTCGCCACGGCATTGACCGGCGCGCTGGCCGACGAGCGCAGCGAGCACCTCGTCCTGCGCCAGCAAGGCGCCGACACTTTCGTCGCCGGCGGCAGCGCGCGCCTGAGCGAGCCGGTGAAGGGTGACTTGGTCGCTGCGGGCGGCGAGCTGCTGCTCGCGGCACCGGTGGCCGGCGACCAGATCGCCTTTGGCGGCAAGCTGCGCTTCGACGGCGCCGTCGGCCAGGACCTGTACGCCGCCGGCGGGCAGGTGGCGCTCGAAGGCAGCGTCGCGCGCAATGCGCGGGTGGCGGGCGGCGAAGTGAGCCTCGGACCGCGTGCGCGCGTCGCCGGCAACGTGAGCCTCGCCGGCGGCGACATCAAGGTGCTGGGTGCGATTGGCGGCTACCTGCAGGCCGCGGGCGGCCGGGTGCTGATCGACGGGCGCGTGGACGGCGACGTCGAAGCCGCCACCGGCGCGCTCGAGCTCGGCCCGAATGCGCGCATCGGCGGGCGGCTGCGCTACCGCGGCGGCGTGCCGCTCAAGCAGGATCCGGCCGCGCAGGTGCAGGGCGGCATCGAGCGCCTTGAAATGCCCGTGCGCCGCGTCGCCGAGCGCTCCCCGGCTCCGGCAGCGTTCGGCGTCTGGACGCTCGGGCTGATGGCCATGGCGACGGTGCTGGTCGCCGTGGTCCCGGGATTCTTCGGTCGCGTCGCCGAAGCGGCGCGCGCGCGCTTCGGCTGGAGCGTGCTCGCCGGGTTCCTTGCGCTGGCGGCCGTGCCGCTGGCGGCGCTCATCCTGCTCGTCACGGTCATCGGCGTGCCGCTCGCGCTCCTGGCGCTGCTCGCCTACTTCGCGCTGCTGCTCACGGGCTACGTCGCCGCGGGCATCGCGCTCGGCGACGCGGTCCTGCGGCGCTGGCTCGCCGCGCGCGCGGCGCACCGCGGCTGGCGCGCATTGTTCGCCGCGCTGGGCGTGCTCGTGATCGGGCTCGTCGCGCTCATTCCCTGGCTCGGTGGACTGGTCGCGCTGGTCGCGCTCGTCACGGGAATGGGCGCGTTGCTGCTGCAGGTGCGGGCTGCGACGATGTCCGCATGATCACCTGGAGGTACGCATGGCCATCGGAGAACTGTGCAGCCGCGAAGTGGTCTTCGTCTCCCTGAACGAGAGTTGCGCGCTCGCCGCGCAGCTGATGCGCGAGCAGCACATCGGCAGCCTCGTGGTGGTGCGCGAGGAAGGCGGGCGCCGCATGCCGGTCGGCATGGTCACCGATCGCGATCTCGTGGTGGGCGTGATGGCGCTCGGCCTGGACCCCGAAAGGACGCTGGTGGAGGCGGTCATGCGCCCGGAGGTGGCCGTGGTGCGCGAAGGCGAGGGCGTCGGCCGCGCCATCGCGCTCATGCGCGACAAGGGCGTACGGCGTCTCCCGGTGGTGGACGCGGCGGGAACGCTGGTCGGCATCCTCGCCGCCGACGACCTGATCGAGCTGCTCGGGGAAGAAATGGCGGGACTCGCCGCGGTGATCGGCAAGGGGCCGCGCCGCGAGCGCGAGGCGCGGCGCGCCGCGCTCTAGCTCAGCCGCGGTGCGGCTGCTTGCGTCTTGGCGCCGCCACGGGGCCCGGAATCAGCAGCCACAGCGCGACATAGAGCAAGATGCCCAGCCCGCCGATGACCGCGAGCACGAGGAACGCGGCGCGAAACAGCACCGGATCGAGCTCGAAGAATTCGCCGAGTCCGCCGCACACGCCGCCGATCATTCGCTCCTGAGCGGAGAGCCGCAGCTGCTTGCCGCCCCCGGCAGCGGGCTGCGCGCCTTCGCGCAAGGGGACGAGAATCCACAGCATGATGTAAGCGATGGCGCCGAGGCCGCCGAACAGGATCGAGAAGAGGAAGAACAGCCGGAAGAACACCGGGTCGAGCTCGAAATATTCTCCCAGGCCGGCGCACACGCCGGCGATTTTGCGGTCGTCGCTCGAGCGATGCAGTCTTTTCATGGGCTACCTCCGTTTGCGTTCCGCGCCGCGCCGCGCCGCAGCTCGCCAAGCTCGTCCTCGGTGAGCGTTTCCTTCTGCAGCAGCAGAGCCGCGCCGCGCTCAAGGAGCGGCTTGTCGCGTGTCAGGATGGCGAGCGCCTTGTCGTGCGCGGCGCCGACGATCTCGCGCACCGCGACGTCGATCTCGCGCGCGGTCTGCTCGCTGTACGCGCGCGGCCCCGGCACCTGCACCTCGCCGAGGAACGGCGCGCGCTCTTCCTCGTAGGCGAGG
>JAOTWE010000088.1 GCA_029863065.1 Betaproteobacteria bacterium | reverse complement strand
CCACGCGCGTCTTGTCCGGCGCCTGCACCAGATTCAAGGAGCGCAGTTCGCCCTGAGCGATGTCCTGGCTGGAGCGGCCGAGCGCATTGACAGTGCCGGCGAAATCGAAGGCGATGCGCGCCGGGTTGGCGACGCTGAAGCTGGGCGGGGCTGCTTTCAGCGGTTCCTTGGTGGTAATACGCAGCACGACCTTGCCGCCTTGCTGCGAGACGTCGACCGCCTCGATGCTGTTGGCCTGGGCGAAAGCGATGCCCGTGCCCGCGAGGCTTAGGACGAGCGCACGCAAGGCAGAGCGCACGATGTGGGTGGTGGTCATTTCTTCGCCTCCTGCAGTTGCAGCGCGCTAGCCCGCTCGACCCATTCGCCGCTGCCTTCCTGGATCAGCTCATTCAGGCTGATCTGCACTTCGTCGATGCCAGTAATGACGCCGAAGTTCTGCCCCATGTAGTTGCCCTTTTTCACTCGGTACAGGTTGGGGCCAGCCTTCACCAGAGCGAAAGTCTCGCGGCCCTGCGTGAGCGAACCCACCATCTGGATCGATTCGAGCGGATACGCCTCGAGCGGCTCCTTCGGTCGATCGAGGTCGGGCTGCTTGCCGCTTGCCGCGGCGCCGGAACCGGACGCCGCCGCCACTTCGATGCGATCCGGCCGGAACGGATCAACCTCGTTCTCCGCCTGGTAGGGCACCGGCTCGTAGGGCCGCACCTGCGGCAGCGGGTCCACCCGGCCGCGCAGGTCCTTGGTCAAGTCGTTCAGTTCCTTCTTCAGGTCACTGTATTTCTCGCCCTCGCAACCCCCCAGCAGGACGACACACACCAGGACCAGGAGGCTCAAGCGGTTCATTGCCGCCCCTTGCGCTTGCCAGCTGCGGCTTTGCGCTGCGCCGCGACCTCGTCGTCGTCGAGGTAGCGGAAGGTGCGCGCCGTGACGTCCATCGCCAGCGTGCCGTCCCTAGCCGTTTGGATGGCGACGTTGTTGAGCGTGACGATGCGCGAGAGTTGCCCGACGTCGCTCGCGAATGCGCCCATGTCGTGGAACACCCCGACCACCTTCACGGTGATCGGCAGTTCGGCGTAGAAATCGCGAACGATCTCCTGGCCTGCCGGCTTGAACAGCTCGAACTGCAGCCCGCGGCCCAAGCCCGCCTGGTTGATATCCACCAGCAGCGCGTCCATCTGCGACCTGTTGGGCAGCTGCTTGAGCAGCGCGCCGAATTGCGTGTCGATTTCTCTGAGCTGCTGCTTGTGCAGGTCGAGGTTCACGGCCTGCTTCTTCTTGTTGACGTAATCCAGCTTGTATTTCGCCTCGGCAAGCTTGCCCGCCTCCAGCTCCTCGAGCTGGCCCTGCCAAAGACCGAAATAGCCCAGCACCGGCAGCGCCACGACGATGGCCACCAGCACTGCTGCCTTGGGAATTGCGCTCCAGGTGCCCGGATCGCGCCAGTTGGTGGCCTTGAAGTCTTCCGCAATCTTCCTGAAGTCGATCGCCATTGCCATGACTAACCCTTCTTCGCCGGCGCCTTGGCGGCGTCCTTGGGCGCTTCCTTGAGCTGGACGCGCTTCAACTGCAGGTTCATGGTGAACTGGGACAGGCGCTTGTTGCCCACGCGCGCGGCCTTGATCTCGATCAACTTCGGGCTCGACAGCCAGGGCGAGGACTCGATGTTGCGCATGAGCGTGGAAACGCGTGCGTTGGATTGCGCATAGCCCTGGACATTCACGGCGAGGCCCTGCTGCTTCAGCTCTCGCAGGTAGACGCCCTCAGGCATCTGGCGCACCAGCTGATCCAGCAAGTGCACAGTTTGCGCGCGGTCGGCCTGCAGGGTTTCGATGATCTGCTTGCGCGCCAGTAGCGCGGCGATCTCGCCCCTCAGCTTCTGGATCTCGGCGATTTCCTTGTCCAGCTTCGCGATCTCGGACTTGAGAAACGTGTTGCGCTGATCCTGCATCGAGATCAGACCGGCGACATACAGGTAGCCGGCGCCGACAATCACCAGGCCGATCACGGCGGTCAGACCGCCGAGCGCCGCGAAATGCTGGCGGCCGCGCTTGCGCCGCTCCTCGCGGTGCGGCAGCAGGTTGATGCGCACGTTCATGGATCGAACCGGCGCATGGCCAGGCCGCAGACGACGATCAGCGACGGCGCGTCCACCATGAGCTTTTTCATCGGGATGCGCGGCGCAGCCTGCATCGCGGCAAATGGGTTGGCCACCATCGCCGGCACCTGCGTGCGCGTCTGCACGACCTCGTCCAAGCCGGAAATGACCGCCGAGCCTCCCGCCAGCAGAATCTGATCAACGCTGTGATACTGCGTCGAAGTGAAGAAGAACTGCAGCGCGCGCTGCACTTCCATGGACAGGTTCTCCATGAAGGGCCGCAGCACTTCGGTCTCGAAATCGTCGGGCAGTCCACCCGATCGCTTGGCGCTCTCGGCTTCCTCGACGCTCATGCCGTAACGGGCGACGATGTCCTGCGTGAGCTGGTTGCCGCCAAAGGCCTGTTCGCGCGTGTACACCGACTGCTCATTGCGCATTACGCTCACGTTCATGACGTTGGCGCCAACGTCGACAATGGCGACATTCAGGTCCTTGCCGCCGCCGGGGAGTTGCTTCACCACCAGCCCAAGCGCCGCCTGCTGCGCGAAGGACTCGATGTCCATCACCGCGGCCGTCAGGCCGGCAGATTCCGCCACGGCGACGCGGTCCTCGACCTTTTCCTTGCGCGTCGCGGCAATCATGACTTCCTGCTCGTCGGGCGAGGTCGGCGACGGCCCCACGACCTGGAAATCGAGGTTGACCTCCTCCAGCGCGAACGGGATGTACTGGTTGGCCTCTGACTCGACCTGCACCTCGAGCTCGTTCTCGCGCAGGCTGGCCGGCACGATGATCTTCTTCGTGATCACAGCGCCCGAGGGCACCGCCATGGCGACGTGCTTGGAGCGCGTGCCAAGACGCTTGTAGCCGCGCTTGACCGCTTCCACCACCAGTTCCAAGTTACTGATGTTGCCGTCGACAGTCGCGTCGCGCGGCAGCGACTCGATCACGTAGCGCTCCACGCGATAGGCCCCTTTGCCCGCATCCACGATCTCCAGCATCTTCACCGACGATGAGCTGATGTCCAGCCCGAACAACGGCGGCGCCTTCGGGCTGAAAATATCGAGTTGCATCGTTATTTCCCTTTTTGTATCGGCCCTTAGGCACGATACGTAGAATTTGCGTTAAATGCTAGCAACAACTCCCACCCGTGTCTAGCGAATCCGTCACCTTCCGGGGGGGGCTATAATGCCCCCGATTTCCCACCCGGTGCAACTGCGGCTGCACCTGCTCCGCTACGACTGTCTAACCCTTGATGTGGCTTCGTTTTTTGACGTTTCCGCTGACCCTGCTCGGGGGTCTGCTGGCGGCCGGGCTGTTCGTGGCCGGGCTAGTGGTGGCGCTCGCCTACCCCAACCTGCCCGCGCTGGATACTCTCACCGACTACCAGCCCAAGGTGCCGCTGCGCGTGTACACCGCCGAGGGCGAACTCATCGGTGAATTCGGCGAGGAGCGCCGGGTCCTCGTCGACATCAAGGACGTGCCCGCAGCACTGACCAACGCCATCGTCGCCGCCGAAGACGAGCGTTTCTACCAGCATGCGGGCATCGACTACGTCGGCGTAGCCCGCGCTGCCTATGCCAATCTGCTGACCGGCGGACGGCGCCAGGGCGCGAGCACCATCACCATGCAGGTGGCGCGCAATTTCTTCCTGTCGTCCGAAAAGACGCTCACCCGCAAGCTCTACGAGGTACTGCTGGCGGTGAAAATCGAACGCAACCTCAGTAAAGACCAGATCCTCGGCCTGTACGTCAACCAGATCTACCTGGGCCAGCGCGCCTACGGCTTCGCCTCCGCGGCGCGCACGTACTTCGGCAAGCCGCTCGACAAGCTCACGCTCGCCGAAGCGGCGATGCTCGCCGCCCTGCCGAAGGCACCCTCCAGCTACAACCCGATTGCCAATCCGCAGCGCGCGAAGCAGCGCCAGCTTTACGTGCTGCGGCGCATGCGGGAGCTGGGATACATCACGGCGGACGAATTCGACAGCGCGGACGCGGCGCCCATCATCACGCACAAGGTGGCGGAAACCTACGGCGTGCGCGCCGAGTATGTGGCGGAGATGGTGCGCCAAGCAGTCTACGAGCAGTATCCCGAAGACGCCTACAGTCGCGGCTTTCGCGTCTATACCACCATCCGCAAGGCCGACCAGGAAGCGGCGCTTGAGGCGCTGCGCAACGGCCTGATGGAATACGACCGGCGCCTCGGTTACCGCGGACCGGAGGCCTTCGTCGAGCTGGCCGCGGGCGCCGACGAAGCGGATTTCGAGGAAGCACTCGCCGAGCGCGAGGACGACGACGACCTGCGCGTCGCGCTGGTCACCCAGGCCACCCGGCGCGAGGTGAAGGCGGTCCTGAAGAACGGCGAAGCCATCAGCATCACCGGCGACGGCCTGCGCTTTGCCGCCCCGTCGCTGCAGCGCGTGCCTGCGCAGCGCCGCATCCGCCGCGGCGCGATCGTGCGCCTGCGCGCGCTGGACGCCAAGCGCTGGGAAATCGTGCAGGTGCCGGAGACCGAAGCCGCGTTCATTGCCATGGACCCGGTCGATGGGGCAATCCGCGCCCTGGTGGGGGGCTTCCAGTTCTACCGCAGCAAGTTCAACCACGTCACCCAGGCCTGGCGCCAGGCCGGTTCCGCCTTCAAGCCGTTCATATACTCCGCGGCGCTGGAGCGCGGCTTCACGGCAGCCACCGTGGTGCCCGACGAGCCGATTGCCATCGAAGCCGATGTCACGGGCAGCCAGCGCTGGGAACCGAAGAATTTCGACGGCAAGTTCGAGGGGCCGATGACCATGCGCTCGGCGCTGGTCAAATCGAAGAACATGGTCTCGATACGCATCCTCGACGCCATCGGCGTCAAGTACGCGCAGGACTACATCACGCGCTTCGGCTTCGAGGGCGAGCGCCATCCGCCCTACCTGACCATGGCGCTAGGCTCGGGCACGGTCACACCCTGGCAGATGGCGCGCGCCTATGCGGTATTCGCAAACGGCGGCTACCTGGTGCAGCCCTACTTCATCCAGAAGATCGTCGATGATCGGGGCAATCCACTGGGCGTCGCGCGCCCGCAGCGCGCCGGGGACGAGTCGCTGCGCGTCATCGACCGGCGCAACGCCTTCATCATGGACAGCCTGATGCAGGACGTCGCCCGCGTCGGCACCGCGGCGCGCACGGCGAGCCTCGGCCGCAAGGACGTGGCCGGCAAGACCGGCACCACGAACGAGTTTATCGACGCCTGGTTCGCGGGTTACCTGCCGTCGCTGGTTGGCGTTTCCTGGGTCGGCTATGACCAGCCGCGCTCGCTCGGCAGGAACCAGACCGGCGGCCTGGTCGCGCTGCCAATCTGGGTCGGCTACATGCAGAAGGTGCAGAAGGCCGTGCCTGAAATGCAGCGCATCGTTCCCGACGGCGTGGTCACCGCCGATACCTTCTCCCTCGATCCCGGGATGCAGGGCGACGCGAAGCACCTGCCCGAGTACTTCTATCGGGAATTCGTGCCAAAGGACGATACGCCGCCTTTCCCCCTGCTGCCTGTGTTCGTGCCGCCGCCCGAGGAGGCCGCAATTCCCGAAATTCCGAGCGTGCCGGGCACTACGCAGCAACCGGGGTCGCCGCTGCCGCAGCTGCTCCCGCCGCTCGTCCCGCCGCAGGCGCCGCGACCGGCGCCCGCCGTGCCGCCGCCATCCGGCTAGGCCGGCACCAGGGTTACCGGCGTCGCGCTCTGCGCCGACATCAAGCGCGACAGCGCCGCATAGAGTTCCATGCCGTCCCGAGTATCGCGCCAGACATTGCCGGCTTGCCGGAAATGAAAACCGCCCGACTTCGCCGCCACCCATATTTCGCGAGCGGCCGTGTGGCGATTGATGATCAACTTCGTACCATCGGCGAATTCCACCTCCAGCACCCCTGCGCCTTTGGTCTGGATATCCGCATCGAGCCCAACCTCGTCGATCGCGCGTTCCAGCGCCGAGAGCGTGGCATCGGCAAGCGACTCAAACTCTGCATCCGTCATGCGCGGGTTCCCTGATAACATGGTCATTTTAGCCGCCGCCGGATGCGTTCTCTCGCTCTTGTTGCCGCCGCCGTGCTGCTGGCCGCAGCCTGCGGGCAGCGTGGGCCCCTGTACCTGCGTGATCGGCCGCCACCTGGCGTGACCCCACCCAAGGCCGAGACCTACCAGCCGGTTCCGTACCCCGCGGACGCCGAGCGCGTCCCCGAAAAGAAGTAGGTCCCCATGGATTTTTCGTACCGCAACGGCGCGCTATGCGCCGAACAGGTGCCGCTTGAAGAGATCGCGCGGCGTTTCGGCACGCCCTGCTTCGTCTACTCGCGTGCCGGCATCGAGCGCCAGTACCGCGCGTACACACAGGCGTTCGAGGGGCGCAAGGCGCTGGTGGCGTACTCCGTCAAGGCCAACTCCAACCTTGCGGTCCTCGCTTTGATGGCGCGGCTCGGCGCGGGATTCGACATCGTTTCCGGCGGCGAGCTCGCCCGCGTGCTCGCCGCGGGCGGCGATCCGCGCAAGGTGCTGTTCTCCGGCATCGGCAAGAGCGAGATCGAGATCGAGCAGGCATTACGGGCGGGAATCATGTGCCTGAACGTCGAGTCCGAGGCCGAGCTCGAGCGCGTCGACGGCGTGGCGAAGCGCATCGGCAAGCGGGCGCCCATTGCGCTGCGCATCAACCCCGACATCGACGCCAAGACCCATCCCTACATATCGACGGGCCTGCGGCAAAGCAAGTTCGGCGTGCCGATTGCAGACGCCGAGCGGCTGTACCTCGAGGCGGCGCGCCGGCCACACCTGGAGCCGATTGGCATCGGCTGCCACATCGGTTCGCTGCTCGCGGATCCTGCTCCCTGGATCGCGGCCGCCGAGCGCGTGGTCGAGCTCGCGGACCGCATCGAGCGCGGCGGCGTCACCCTGACCCACATCGACGTCGGCGGTGGCATTGGTATCCGCTACCGGGACGAGGTCGAGCGCCCGGTCGGCGATTTCATCGCCGGCGCGCTACGCGCCCTCGGTGCGCGCCGGCATACACTGATCGTCGATCCGGGCCGCTCGATCGTCGGCAACGCCGGTGTCCTGGTGACGCGCGTCGAGTACGTGAAGCCGGGGGACACGAAGAATTTCCTGGTCGTCGACGTAGCGATGAACGACCTGCTGCGTCCGGCGCTGTACGGCGCGTGGCACGAGGTGCGGCCCATTCGCGAGCGGCAGCCTGGAGCACCCGAGATGGTTTACGACATCGTCGGTCCGGTGTGCGAAAGCGCCGACGTCCTGGCGAGGGACCGCGCCTTGGCGGCGCGGCCGGGAGACCTGCTGGCGCTGATGTCGGCCGGCGCCTACGGCATGTCCATGAGCTCGAATTACAACACCCGGGCGCGGGCCGCCGAGGTCCTGGCGGACGGCGCCAAGGCGCATCTCGTGCGCCGGCGCGAGAGCATCGAGGAACTGTACACTGGCGAAATCGTTCCTCCATGGTGAACTGGTGAGCACCGGCCGCAAGATCTTCGCTGCGGGCACTCTGGTGGTGGTCGCGGCCGTACTTGGTGTAGCCCTGTACTTCGCCCGCCACGGCGGCGCAAAGGAAAAGACGGAGCAACGCGCCTCGCCGGCGGTGCCGGTTTCCGTCGCCGTCGCGGAGCAGCGCAACGTGCCGTTCCGGCTTGCCGCGATCGGCAACGTGGAGGCGTTCTCGACCGTGGCGGTGAAGGCGCGCGTCGACGGCCAGATCGTGGCCGTGAATTTCCGCCAGGGGCAGGAGGTCGGTCACGGCCAGGTGCTGTTCCGCATCGACGCACGCCCGTTCGAGGCGGCGTTGAAGCAGGCCGAAGCGAACGCCCTGCGCGACGCCGCCGCGCGCGACCAGGCGCGCTCGCAGGAGCGGCGCTACAAAGAGCTGCTGGAAAAGAAATTCATTTCTCCCGAGGCCTACGCGCAGATTGCGACCAACGCCCAGACCGCCGAGGCGGTGGCCGCGGCCAGCCGCGCCGCGCTGGAAAACGCGCGGCTCAGTCTCGCGTATTGCACCATCGCTTCGCCGATCGACGGCTACGTCGGGCGCGCACTGCTGCAGGCGGGAAACCTGGTCAAGGCCAATGACGTCAATGCGCTCGTCATCATCAACCAGGTCAAGCCGATCTATGTGAGCTTCGCCGTTCCCGAGCAGCAGCTGCCGGCGATCCGCAAATACATGACGCTGGGCGCGCTCCCGGTGGCGGTGACGGCGACCGGTGCGGAGCAGCCGCTGGCCCAGGGCAGGCTGGTATTCGTCGACAATGCGGTCGATCCGGCCACCGGCACCATCCGGCTGCGCGCCAGCTTCGACAATGGCAGTCTCGCCCTGTGGCCCGGTCAGTTCGTCAATGTGCAGCTACAGCTCTATGACCAGGCGAATGCCATCCTTGTGCCGGCGGGCGCGGTGCAGACCGGCCCCAATGGGCAATACCTGTACGTGGTCAAACCCGATTCCTCGGTGGAGTTGCGCAGCGTGTCCGTCGAGCGCACAGAAGGCGATCTCGCGGTGATCAAGGGCGTGGCTGCCGGCGAGCGCGTGGTAACGGCCGGCGCGCTGCGGCTGGTCCCAGGCACGAAGGTGCGCATCGGCGGGCAGGCGCAGCAATCTTGAACCTTTCCGAGATCTTCATACGCCGCCCCGTGATGACGGTGCTGGTGATGGCCGGCATCCTGATCTTCGGCGTCGTCGGCTACCGCCTGTTGCCGGTGAGCTCGCTGCCCAACGTCGATTTTCCGACGATCCAGGTGCGGGCCGAGCTGCCCGGGGCCAGCCCGGAAACCATGGCCTCCGCGGTCGCGACCCCGCTCGAAAAGCAGTTCTCGACGATCGCCGGCATCGATTCGATGTATTCCGAGAGCGGCCAGGGCACGACGCAGATCACGCTGCAGTTCGCGCTCGATCGCGATATCGATGCCGCGGCGCAGGACGTGAACTCGGCGATCGCCGGAACCGCGCGGCAGCTGCCGGCCGCGATGCCGGCGCCGCCGTCATTCCGCAAGGTCAACCCGGGTGACTTCGCGGTGTTCTATCTCGCGCTCACCTCGGACACGCTGCCCCTGTCGACAGTCGACGAGTACGCCGAAACCTTTCTCGCGCAGCGCATCTCGACCATCACCGGCGTCGCGCAGGTGCAGGTGTTCGGGCAGCAGAAATACGCGGTGCGTATCCAGGTCGACCCCAACAAGCTCGCTGCGCGCGGCATCGGCATCAACGAGGTGCAGCAGGCGGTGGCGCAGGCCAACGTCAATCTGCCCACCGGGACCCTGTACGGCAAGGACCGGCTGTTCGCGGTGCAGGCCAACGGCCAGTTGTTCGACGCCGCGGCCTTCGGCCGCGTCATCGTCACCTACCGCGACGGCGCGCCGATCCATCTGGATCAGCTCGGTCGGGTGATCGACAGCGTGCAAAGCGACAAGGTCGCCGCCTGGTACAAGAACCGGCGCGGCATCGTGCTCGCGATCTACCGCCAGCCGGGTACCAACACCATCCAGGTGGTGGACGCGGTGAAGAAGCTGATGCCCACATTCCGCGCCGAGGTGCCTGCGGGGATCGGCATGGAAGTGCTGTTCGATCGCACGGTCGTCATCCGCCAGTCGGTGGACGAAGTGCAGTTCGCGCTGCTGCTCGCCCTCGGGCTGGTCGTGATGGTGATCTTCCTGTTCCTGCGCAGCATTCCCGCGACAATCATTCCCAGCATGGCCCTGCCGATGTCCATTGTCGGCACGTTCGCGGTGATGTACGCGCTCGGCTACAGCCTGGACAACATATCGCTGATCGCGCTTACGCTGTGCGTCGGCTTCGTGGTCGACGACGCCATCGTGATGCTGGAGAACATCTCGCGCCACATGGAAGCCGGAAAGTCCCGCCTGCAGGCCACGCTCGACGGCTCGAAGGAGATCTCTTTCACCATCCTGTCGATGACGCTGTCCCTCGCGGCGGTATTCATCCCGGTGTTCTTCATGGGCGGCATCATCGGCCGGCTGCTGCACGAGTTCGCGGTCGTGATCATCGTGGCCGTGCTGATCTCCGGCTTCGTTTCGCTGACGCTCACGCCGATGATGTGCGCGCGCATTCTGGCGCCACAGCACACGGTGGCGCACGGGCGCCTGTACCGCCTCACGGAGCGAGGCTTCGAGGGCCTGCGCCGCGCCTACCGGTCGACGCTAGACTGGTCCCTGGCGCACGCGCGCCTGGTTTTGATGGTGTTCTTTGCCATCACGATCGCAACCGGATTCCTGTTTGCGCGCATGCCGAAGGGCTTTCTGCCTACCGAGGACACGGGGCAACTGTTCTGCTTCACCGAGGCGGCGCAGGATATCTCCTTCGATGCTATGGCCGTCCTGCAGAGGCAGGCGGCCGAGGTCGTGCGCAGCAATCCCAATGTGGCGGGAGTAATGTCCTTCATCGGCGCGGGCGGCAACAACCCTTCGCTCAATCGCGGCCGCCTGTTCATCACGCTCAAGCCGCACGCAGAACGGGTGTCTGCCGACGAGGTGGTTCGGCAATTGCGGCCCAAGCTCTCGCAGTTGGTTGGCGTCAAGGCCTTTATCCAGAACATCCCCACCATCCGCATCGGCCAGATCACCAAGAGCCCCTACCAGTACGTGCTGCGCGGGGCGAGCACGGAGGAGTTGTACCACTGGGTGCCGATCATCGAGGAGCGCCTGAAGTCGATCCCGAGGCTGGTGGACGTTTCGAGCGACCTGCAAATCCACCAGCCGCAGGTGCGAGTCGACATCGATCGCGCCAGGGCATCGGCGCTCGGCGTGTCGGCACAGCAGCTCGAGGTCGCGCTCGGGTCGGCGTACGGCTCGCAGCAAGTATCGACCATCTACACCGCGTCCAACCAGTATTGGGTGATCCTGGAAGTGGAGCCGCGCTACCAGAGCGGGCCCGCGGCGCTGCCGATGCTGTATCTGCGCTCCACCACCGGGGCGCTGGTTCCTCTAAACGCGGTCGCCAAGCTTTCCTATGGCGTCGGCCC
>JAOTWE010000087.1 GCA_029863065.1 Betaproteobacteria bacterium | reverse complement strand
CCTATCATTTCGAAGTCGTGGCGAACGAGTCGGCGCGCGGCGTCATGGAGGTGGCGCTCGAGTCCGGCATCCCGGTCGCCAACGGCATCCTCACCACCGACACCGAAGCGCAGGCCGAGGCGCGCCTGGACAAGGGCGCCGAGGCGGTGCGCGTGGCGCTGGAGATGGCGCGCCTGCGCAGCAAAGTCGCGGGGTTCGCGAAGTGAAGACCGCCGGCAAGACGGCGCGCCGGCGCTCGCGCGAGATCGCGCTGCAGGCGCTGTACGCCTGGCAGCTCGGCCGCGGCGACGCGCTCGAGCACCTGCGCGAGATCGACGACGACGGCCGCACCGATCGCGCGCTCGCCGAGGCGCTGGTGCGCGGCGTGCAGTCGCGCACGAGCGAGCTCGAGGCGCTGATCACGTCCTGCATCGACCGCGAATTCCGCCGCCTGTCGCCGGTCGAGCGCGCCATCCTCTACATCGGCGCCTTCGAATTGCAGCAGCACCCGGAGACGCCGTTCAAGGTGGTGATCAACGAGGCGATCGAGCTGGGAAAAAGCTTCGGCGGCACCGGCGGCTACAAGTTCGTCAACGGCGTGCTGGAGAAGCTCGCCCTCGGCCTGCGCTCGCAGGAAGTGGCGCGCAGCCGGCTGCCCGCCTGAAGCGAGGGACGGCGATGCCGTCCGAGTTCGAGATCATCCGCCGCTATTTCTCGCGCCCCGCGCGCAGCGCGCTGCTGGGTGTCGGCGACGATGCCGCGCTCGTCGAGCCCGCTGCCGGCTGCGAGCTCGCCGTGTCGACGGATCTGCTCCTCGCGGGACGCCACTTCGCCGCGCGCGCCGCGCCGCGCGCGCTCGGGCACAAGGCGCTGGCGGTGAACCTTTCGGACATGGCGGCGATGGGCGCGACGCCGCGCTGGGCGACGCTCGCGCTGGCGCTGCCGTCGGCGGACGAGGCCTGGCTGGAGGAGTTCGCCGCGGGCTTCTACGCGCTCGCCGCGCGATTCAAAGTGGATCTCGTCGGCGGCGACACCACGCGCGGGCCGCTTGCCTTGTGCGTCACCATCCTCGGCGAAGTACCCAGGGGACGTGCGCTGCGCCGGGACGGCGCACAGCCTGGCGACGATGTCTGGGTGTCGGGCGAGCTGGGCGGCGCCGCGTTCGCGCTCGAGCACCCGGAAGACGCTGCCGCGGAGAAGCGCCTGCACGAGCCCGAGCCGCGCGTCGCGCTCGGCGAGCGGCTGCGCGGCCTCGCCAGCGCGGCGATCGATGTCTCCGACGGCTTCACGCAGGACCTCGGCCACGTCCTCGAGCGATCCGGGGTCGGCGCGGTGGTCCGTTACGCGGACCTGCCGAAATTCCGCATTGCCGATCCGGCTCTCGAGCAGCGCTGCGTGCTCGCAGGCGGGGACGACTACGAGCTCGCGTTCACCGCGCCGCAGGCAGCGCGGGCGCGAATCGAGTCCCTTGCGGCGCCGCTGGGCGTCGCGCTCGCGCGCGTCGGCTCGATCCAGGCCGGCGCGCCGCGCCTTGAACTCCTCGACGCACAGGGCCGCGCCATGGACGTCGAGCCGGGCTACGATCACTTCGCATGATCGTCTTTCGCCCCAGCGCGCGCTTCGCCTTCACCCACCCGGCGCATTTCATCGCCTTCGGCTTCGGCGCCGGGCTCTCGCCCTTCGCGCCCGGCACCGCGGGCACGCTCGTCGCCTTTCCCGTCTGGTGGCTGATCGGGCCGGCCTACGGCCCGCCCGTGCTGCTGGCGGTCCTCGCGTTCCTGTTCGCGGTTGGCGTGTGGGCGTGCGACGTCACCGGCCGTCATCTGGGGATCGCCGACCATGGCGCCATGTGCTGGGACGAAATCGTCGCCTTCCTGCTGGTGCTGGCGGTCGCGCCGCAGGGGCTTGCCTGGCAGGCGGCGGCGTTCTTCCTGTTCCGCGCCTTCGACGTCGTCAAGCCGCCGCCGATCCGCCAGCTCGAGCGGCGCATGAAGGGCGGCTTCGGCGTCATGTTCGACGACATCCTCGCCGCCGGCTACACGCTGCTCGTGCTGGCGCTGGCAAAAAGGTTCGTGTTCGCGTGAACGAGCTCGCGCGCAGGGTCGGCGAGGCGCTGAAGGCGCGCGGCCTCAAGCTGGTGACCGCCGAGTCCTGCACCGGAGGCTGGGTGGCCATGGCGCTCACCGCCATCGCGGGCAGCTCCGACTGGTTCGAGCGCGGCTACGTCACCTACTCCAACGCCGCCAAGCAGGAGGACCTCGGCGTCGCCGGGGACACGCTGCGGCGGCACGGCGCGGTGAGCGAGGAGAGCGCGCGCGAAATGGCGGCCGGCGCGCTCAAGCGCGCGCGCGCCCAGGTGGCGCTCGCCATCACCGGAGTCGCCGGCCCCACCGGCGGCACCGCCGACAAGCCGGTCGGCCTGGTGTGCTTCGCCTGGGCGCACGGGAGTAACATGGTGAGCCGGACGAGTCGCTTCGACGGCGATCGCGAGAGCGTGCGCCGCCAATCCGTCCTCCGCGCCCTCGAGGGGGTACTGGAGTTACTGTGAGCCAGGTCCGTCCCGCCGCCGTGGCGGGCATGTTCTATCCGCGCGACGCGCTTGTGCTGCAAAGGGAAGTCGCCGATCTCATCGACGGCGTGGAGAACCTCGCGCCGCGCTTTGGCCATCCCAAGGCACTCATCGTGCCGCACGCGGGCTACATCTACTCCGGGCCGGTGGCGGCGCGCGCCTACGACGAGCTGGCGGCGGGGCGCGGCATCGTCAAGCGCGTAGTGCTCCTCGGCCCGGTGCACCGCGTGCCGGTGCGCGGCCTGGCGCTCCCGGGGGTGGACGCGTTCGAGACGCCGCTCGGGCGCGTGCCGGTCGACGCCCAGGGCGTGCGCACGCTGGCGCCCTACCGGCAGGTGGTGACGAGCCCCGCGGCGCACGCCGCGGAACATTCGCTCGAGGTGCAGCTGCCGTTCCTGCAGAAGATGCTGGGCGAATTCGCGCTCGTGCCGCTTGCCGTGGGCGAGGCGCGGCCGCAGGAGGTGCGCGAGGTGATCGAGCGGCTCTGGGGCGGGCCGGAAACCCTGTTCGTGGTGTCGACCGACCTGTCGCACTACCACCCCTATGACCAAGCGCGCCTCATCGACCAGTCGACGCTCGCGCGCATCGCCACGTTCGATACCGACATCAATCACGAAGAAGCCTGCGGCGCCACCCCGCTGAACGGCTTTCTCGCCGCCGCCAAGGCGCGCGGCCTGTCCATCCGGCTGCTGGGCGCCTGCAATTCCGGCGACACCGCCGGCGGCAAGGACCGCGTCGTCGGCTACTCGTCGTTCGCGCTGTACGAGGGCGAGCGCGCCCCGCTGCAAGAGACGGGCGAAACGCTGCTCGACATCGCGCGCGGGGCGATCGGCCACAAGCTCGGACTGGCGGACGCGCCGCCGCGCACCGACGCCGCGCCGTGGCTCGCGCGCCCCGGCGCGAGCTTCGTCACGCTGCACCTGGAAGGGCGGCTGCGCGGCTGCATCGGCAGCCTCGCGCCGTTGCGCAGCCTGGGCGTGGACGTGGCCGAGAACGCCGTGGCGGCCGCGCTGCGCGACCCGCGCTTTTCCCCGGTGCCCGCGGCGGAGTGGGTGCGCTGCGCGCTCGAGGTGTCGGTGCTGTCGGCGCCCAAGCCGCTGCGCTTCGCCGACGAGGCGGAGCTGCTGGCGCAGCTGCGCCCCCGGGAGGATGGCGTGATCCTCGAGCACGACGGGCGGCGTGCCACCTTCCTGCCGCAGGTCTGGGAAGGCCTGCCCGAGACGCGCGCCTTCCTCGCCGAGCTCATGCGCAAGGCCGGCATCCCGGCCGATACGCGCCTCGCGCGCTGCAAGGTGCTGCGCTACCGGGTGATCAAGTGGACGCAGCCGGCCCCGCACTAGAGACGTCGCACCCCGGGCGCTGGTGGCACGTCCTCGAGGACGGCCGCATCCAGTGCGACCTGTGCCCGCGCGACTGCCGCCTGCACGAGGGACAGCGCGGCCTGTGCTTCGTGAGGAAGATGGAAAACGGCCGCATGGTGCTCACCACCTACGGCCGCTCTTCGGGCTTTTGCGTCGATCCCATCGAGAAGAAGCCGCTCAACAATTTCTACCCCGGCACGTCCGTGTTGTCGTTCGGCACCGCGGGCTGCAATCTCGCCTGCAAGTTCTGCCAGAACTGGGACATCTCCAGGAGCCGCGAGATGGACCGCCTGCAGGACGCCGCGGCGCCCGAGGCGATCGCGCAGGCCGCGGCGCAGCTCGGTTGCAGGTCGGTCGCCTATACCTACAACGACCCGGTGATCTTCGCCGAGTACGCGATGGACATCGCCGATGCCTGCCGCGCGCGCGGCGTGCAGAACGTGGCGGTGACCGCCGGCTACATCCACGCCGAGCCGCGGCGCGAGTTCTACGCCAAGATGGACGCGGCGAACGTCGACCTGAAGGCGTTCACCGACGATTTTTACTTCAAGCTGTGCGGCGCGCACCTGCAGCCCGTGCTCGATACGCTCGTCTACCTGGTGAAGGAGACCGGCGTCTGGACCGAGATCACCACGCTGCTGATCCCGGACAAGAACGATTCCGACGCCGAGCTCGAGGCCGAGAGCCGCTGGATCATGGAGAACCTCGGGCCCGACGTGCCGCTGCACTTCTCCGCCTTTCATCCCGACTGGAAGATGACCGACGTGCCCGCCACGCCGGCCGCGACGCTGCTGCGCGCGCGTGACATCGCGCTGCGCGCGGGCCTGCGCTACGTCTATACGGGCAACGTCCACGACACGGCGGGCGGCAGCACCTACTGCCCGTCGTGCGGCGAGGCCGTGATTGTGCGCGACTGGTACCGCATCGACGCCTACCGGCTGTCGGCGCAGGGCGCCTGCCTTGGCTGCGGCGCGCGGCTCGCGGGGCGCTACCAGAAGTTCGGCAAGCCGTTCGGGCCGAGACGCATACCGGTCCGACTCTCCGCGGCCGCGTGAGCTCACCGCCCGGATCGGGCCGCTGGCTCGCGGCCCTGTGCGCGAGCCGCGTGCTCTCGGCGACCTGGTTCGTCGCCTATTCGGCGGTGCTGCCGCTGGTGCGCGAGGACTGGGGCCTGTCGGCGCGCGACGCCGGCATGATCCAGGGCGCCTTCCACCTCGGCTACCTGGTGTCCCTGTTCCTCGTCGGCTTCATCGCCGATTACTTCGGCGCCAAGCGCGCCTATCTCGTCACCGGCGTCGCCGGCTTACTCAGTCCGATCGCCTTCGTGCTGTTCGTCGACGGCTTCTGGTCGGCGCTCTGGCTGCACGCGCTCACCGGCCTCACGCAGGGCGGCTACTACACGCCGGTGCTGGCGTTGGTGAACGAGCACGTCGACGCGCGGCGCCGCGGGCGCGCCATGGGGATGATGATCGCCGCCTCGAGCGCCGGCTACGCGCTGGCGCTCGGTGTCGCCGGGCTGGTGGTGAGTTTCGCCGGCTGGCGCGCCGCGCTCGGCGCGCTGGCGCTGATGCCGGTCCTTTCCTGGCTCCTTGCGCTCGTGGCGACGCGCGCGACGCCGAACACCGTGCACCCGCGGCCCGAGGGGCACACGGCGCTGGCCTCGATCCCCGCGGTGCTGAGAAACCGCAAGGGCATGCTCTCGGTGTGGGGCTACACGTTCCACAGCTGGGAGCTGCTTGGACTGTGGGCGTGGATGCCGGCATTCCTGACGGCGGCGCTGATGACCGGCGGCGCGGGCGCGGGCGAGGCGGCGGCCGCCGGACTTTCGCTCGCGGCGCTGACCTACGTCGCCAACATCGGCGGCTCGATCACCGGCGGCGTCATGGCGGATCGCTGGGGCCGCACGCAGACCATCCTGCTGTGGTCGTCGATGAGCCTGGCGCTGTCCTTGTGCTTCGGCTGGATGATGGCGCTGCCGATCGCGCTGCTGGTGGCGGTGGCGTGCCTGTACAACTTCTCCGCCATCGCTGATTCCTCGGTGCACTCGACGGTGATCGCCGAGAGCGTGCCGCCGCACATCCTCGGCGCGGCTTACGCGGTGCGCTCGGTCGTCGGCTTCGGCACTGGCGTCATCAGCCCGGTAGTGTTCGGCTGGGCGCTCGACCTCGCGGGCGGCGGCAGGACATCGGCGGATGCATTCGCCTGGGGCATTGCCTGGGCGACGCTGGGGCTGGGGGGTCTGCTCGGGCCGGTGGCGACAAGAAAGCTGCAGCGCCTGGCGCGGGAATCAGGCCGCGAGCAATCCTAAGCACTGCGGAATTCGGCGACGAGCTCCAGCATTTCGGTGCCCCGATGGGGCATTTGCCCGCCTTTCATCCTGAAGGCGGAATGCTGATCCTTCATCATCAGGCGAAATGCGCTCATCAGGTAATCGCGTTTGAAACCCTTCTCGAGGGCGAGCACTTCCTTCAGCTTGTGGGCGTAGAACTCCATATAGCAGGTCGCCAGCGCCGCATTGACTTCCTCGAGCGACATCTGGAACGGTTCGATGATCGGCGTGACCAGGTTGTACTTGGCGTAATCAAACACCCGGATCCGGTCCTTCATTTCCCGGTACATCGGCGTATAGGGCCACGGCGTCACGATCGGGAATACGGCGACGTCGGGGTTCAGGTAGATCGCGGAGTCGATGGTGTCGCGGATGGAGCTCGGGGTTTCCTGCGGAAAGCCGATCATGAAAGACGCTTCGCTGATGATGCCGGCCCGGTTGAGCAGCTCCAGAGCCTGTTTCGTGGTCTTCATCTCGATGCCCTTGTTCAGGCTCGAGAGGACCGAGTCATCGCCGCTTTCGGCGCCCATGTAGATGTGGATGATTCCAGCTTTCCTGTATTTGTGGAGGATGTCCGCGTCGCGCACGATGTCCTCGACCCGCGTTTCCATGAGCACGAACAGCCCCAGGTCCCGTTCAATCAACAGGTCGAGCAGCCGTTCCCAGCGCTTGCGGTCCCGCGTCGGATAGGCGTCGATCAGGGTGAACACCGTGACACCGTATTTCTCGTGCAGCAGGACGATTTCCTCGATGACTTTTTCGGGTCTGCGGGCGCGCCAGGAGCCGCGCCAGAAAAGTCTCTGGCTGCAAAAGCTGCAGTGCATCTCGCAGCCCCGCGAGCTGAGGATCGAGGCCATGCGTCCGCCGGGACTGACCCGGTAGCGGTAGGCGTCCCAGCGCAGAAGATCCCAGGCGGGCGAGAGTTGATCCAGATCGGGTATTTGCTCGCGTCCGGGATTGGCGACCGCCCGCTCGCCGTCGAGGTAGGCGATCCCCTTGACGCTCCTGGCCGTGCCGCCGCGAAGAGCCTGCAGCAGGGCCTTCAGCGTCGCCTCGCCCTCACCCAGCAGGACGTAATCGACGACGCCCCTTTCGGACTCGAGCACCTCCTTGAACATGAAAGTGGGGTGGGGGCCGCCCAGCAGCGTCACGATGCCGGGATCGATCTGCTTGGCGAGCTTCAGGATGGCGAGCGAAGCCGGCAGCGCGGCGGTGCTGATCGCGCCGGTCACCGGAAGATAGTCGTACGCCAGCACGTAATCCGGCCTGAAACGCTCGATCTCGGCGCCGATGTCCGCGTACGAGTGCGACTCGTTCATCGCATCGTGGATTCTCGGCACCGCATCCGCCTCGCGCGCGGCGCCTGCAAGGTAGACGAGGTGCAGCGGCGGCCATGTGCCGACCACCTGAACGCCCCAGCACTGGTAAGGCGCGGTGACCAGCAGTATCTTCTTGTTCATCAGTTCGTCGCCTGCGCCTTGGAGCGCTTGAGGTACTTGCGCAGACGGATCTGGATGTACGTCCCCCAGACCACCACAGAGACAAGCACGATGTGCTTCACCACGAGCGCGGCGACCTGGCCGCGGCCCGCCGCCTCGTTCCATTCGAAGCTCTCGTAGGCAAGCGTGCGCACGATGCCGCCGAGGATCAGCGCCGCCCAGCATGCGTAGATCACCTTGTCGAAGGTCCCGGCGACAGCGCGCACCAGCGCAGTGCCGGCCGGATCGCCGTGCTGCCGGATCTTGCGATAGAACAAACTCAGCATCAGCAGGCTGGCAAACAGCAGCGCCACGGCGAAGTCGTGGAACAGGTTGTTCAACATGACGAGGATCGCAATCGTCGAATCGCTCATGGTCCGCTTCCGCCCGGTCAGTACTTGTACAGCGCGATGGCGCGCAGCTGCGCGTCGGAGATGAAGATGAGCCGCCTCTTCGGGTCGATGGCAATGCCGTTCGGCTGGCGCAGCTCTTCGCCGTAGGTCAGCACGTACTTGCCGAGGGCGTCGAAGACCTTGACGCGCGCCTGGGTCGCGTCCACGACGTGGATCCTGCCCTGATCGTTGACTCTCGACGGATCGAAAACCGCGGCCTTTCTTGCCAGCAGCTCGGGCGAGGGCAGGTCGTCCATGGCGATGCCCATTGGCGTCTTGAGAGTCGCCTCGCCGGCCCTGTCGAACAGATGCGCCGACCGGCCGCTGCACGTGAACGCCTTCACCTCGCCGCTCTTCGCGTCGCTCACCAGCAGGCGGCCGTCCGCCGTCACCATCGACCAAGTCGGGTATCCGAGCTCGAATTCCTCCGGCCTGCCGTTGGGAAAGCCGACGATCAATTCGCCTTCTTCCCGCACATCCTTTTGCGCCGACGCGCCGATCGCCAGCATTTTCCCGGACGCGACGTCGGAGACATACAGATTGTTCTCGTGATAGGCGACGCCGAGCGCCTTCATGCGCGTCTTGTAACCGGGCAGCCAGCCGTACGACTGCACCAGCTTGCCGGTCTTGTAATCCGCGACCAGCAGATTGCCCGATTTGAAATCAGCCGCGTAGATGCGGTCGCCCTCCACGGCAACCCCGGTGATCGAAGCCGGTTCGTTCTGCAGCAGGTGCAGCGTGCGCTTGAATACGAGCCGGTCGGAAAATTCGTCGACGCGGTCGGTGCTCAGATACGACACCAGCAGCCTCTTTTCATTCAGCGCCAGCGCGAAGGGCTTGAGCCCGGCCGCCCCCGCCATGGTGTGCAGCCCGATGAACACGGGCGGCTGGTCGAACGCCGTGGGCTCGGTGACGGCCGCGGCGCGATCCATCAGCGAGCGGGCGAAAAATGCGACCGTCAGCCCGGTCAATGCCGCTGCGAGCAGCACGTAGAGGATGGTCCATTGCGGGCGCGTCAATGGCCAGCGCATGGCTCAGTTGCTTCCATAGGTGTGAAGTGTTTCGTACAGAAAGCGGATGCCCCATAACGAAACCGCGACGAACAGTGCGCCGAGGATCGAATACCAGGCGAGAAAGACGCCGCGCAGCCTCCTCCATACCGCGTAGATATGCAGGTAGATCGCGTACACCAGCCAGCTGATGAGGCTCCAGACCTCGACCGGGTCCCAGGCCCAATAGCGGCCCCACGCCCCATCCGCCCAGATGGCGCCCGACACGGTCATGATGCCCCAGAACACGAATCCGAGCAGGATGAGGCGGAAGTTGAATTCGTCGTAGCGGTCGCCCGGCGCGATATGCAGCGCCGGGTCCGACGGCGCATTCCGGCGTTGCTGATACAGCCGTACGGCGGATACGCCGGCCGCGAACAGAAAGCAGCCTGCGGCCGCCGTCGCGAATCCCGCGTGCACGAAGAGCCAGAAGCTCTGCAGGCTGACCGGCAGCGACTCGCCGCCGAACGGATGCGTGCCGGCCCAGCCCATCAGCAGCACGATCAACGGCATCAGGCCGGCGCCGGCCGGGCGAAGGAACGGTTTCCACTGCTGCAGCGCCAGGTAAGCGAGCATGCCGAACCAGGCGCTGGCGGACATCGATTCAAAGTAGGAAACAAAGGCCGGATGGCCCGTCTGCACCCACCGCGCAACAACCACGACCGTATGCAGGAAGAAGCCGGCCCACGCGACCACGATGGCATGGCCGAGCGTGCGCGGCTTGCGAAACACCAGCGCGACGGCGAACAGGCCGAAGGCGAGGGCATAGACCACGGCGGTAAGCCAGAAGAACGCGGAAAGCACGGTCTGCGGTGTCATAGCGCCTTCAAGTCCAGGTCAAAAACGTGAAACGTCCTCCCCGCCGGGAGGTAGATCAGCCCCCAGTAGGAGAAGCCGATCAGGGCGAATATGGCGAGAAACAATCGCGCCGCCCGCTTGCCGTTCCATTGGTAGAAAAGCCGCAGGTGGATATACAGGCCGACCAGAAGCCAGGCAATCAGGGAAAGCGAAAAAGCCGGGTCCCAGCGCCACCAGGTGCCGAACAGGATGGAGGAATAGTAGCTGCCGAGGGCGAACATGATGCTGTGGCTGACAAAACCGAGGGTAATGTAACGAAAGGCGAGCTCGTCGACGGTGTCGGCGTGCGCCGGCGCCGGCGCAGCGGCGCCGCGGCTTCGGGTCGACCACAGATAGAACCCCGACAGACAGGTCGCCAGAGTGAACGGCGCAAAGGCGAGCCAGGAAAAGAGCGCATGGAACTCCACCCACAGGCTGCGTTCCGAGATGGTCAGCGGGATTCTGCTCGTGTCGAAGAAGGCAACGCCGTACGCCAGCAGGAGCAATGCGATCGGCACGGCCATCAGGACCAGCAGCCTGAATTGCCGATGCGCCGAGCCGAAGGAGAGCGCGACAAACAGCATCAGGAACCAGCTTGCGGCGAGCGTGGCTTCGAAGGTGCCGAAAACCGGCGGGTGGCCGGCGCCGATCCATCGAATGATGGCCGAGGCCAGGTGAAGAACCAGGGCGGCCACGACGCCGAAGAAACCATGTCTCGACAAGCCTTTTCGCGCCAGAACAAAGGCTGACGCGTACAGCGCGCCGGCCGCAGACAGGAAGAACGCCTCGAGAAAAGTTATGCCGATTCTCCCTTGAAATTCTCGGCCAGGCTTGCAAGCCAGCCGGCATTCAGCTTCGGATAATAATCGAAGCGCCCGGACAGCCAGGTGCGGCCTGCGTCATCCTGCCACAGCGCAATTTCTTTCCGGTAAAAGAGCAATCGCCATGCAAGGCCCAAGCCCATGACGATGAAAGCGGTCCAGATGAAGGGGTGTCCCGGGTTCCTGACGATGTGAAAGTCCCCCGACTGGACGAACGACGGAAAAGAAATGCTCATGCCGTCGAACTCCGCCCACGCGCCCGGCTTCACCGCGCCGGTGAAA
>JAOTWE010000324.1 GCA_029863065.1 Betaproteobacteria bacterium | reverse complement strand
AGGCGGTGTTCCAGGACTTCGCGCTGCCCAAGGGCCGCATGTTCGTGCGCGAGCGCCTGGTGCGGCCGCAGACCATCCGCAACACCGCGCTCCTCACCATCGAGGGCGAGCTCGACGACATCTCCGGCAACGGCCAGACCGAGGCGGCGCACCTGCTGTGCCTCAACATCCCGAGGGAGCGCCGGCAGCACTTCCTCGCGCCGGGCGCCGGCCACTACGGCATCTTCAGCGGCCGGCGCTGGCGGGAAATCATCTATCCGCGCGTCAGGGAATTCATCCGCGCGCACGGCTAGTCAAATAGGGACAGACCCCTGAGTGATATTGGGTCTGTCCCTGCGCCGCGTTCAGCACTGCTGATCGGCGCCACGGGTTCTGTGGGTTCCTTCCTCCTCGAGCGGCTGCTCGCCTTGGCGCGCTGCTCGGGCCGCTACTCGGCAACTACCGCCCGATCCACGCCGATCTCGTGGCGGCGGCGATGCTCAGGGCAGCGGAGCTCGATCTGTCTTCAGGCGTGATCGAATCTGCGCAAATTCGCAAATGGCGCAGAGAGCCCCGTCGCACTAAGAAATTGGGGCGGGGGTCCCGCCCCTCTGGAAGTACCCGAGGAAGCAGGCGTTGGCGAGGAGGCGGGCGCACGTCTATGCTCCTGCCGTAGAGCTATCTGGCCGTGAGCGCAGTCGGCGCGCAGACGGTACAGCGCGACGGAATCACCATAAGCGACACCGGCAAGGCCACCCAGACGGTGGCACAGGCGCCGAGCACGGCGCCGATCCAGACCGCTCAGGCCGGTGGCGGGGCCTCCGGTGGCGCATCCACTGCGGGCGCGACCGCCGGCGCTTCGGGCGCCACCACCGGCGCGATGGTCGCGGTGGGCGTTGCGGCGGCCGCAGTCGCGGTTTCAGCACACAACAGCTCAACGGTTGCCCACTGACCTCGCCGCAGCGGTGCACACGCAAAGGCCCCTCACGGGGCCTTTTGCTTTTTCAGGGCCGGCACACCATGAGGAGCGCGAGCTTGAGACCCCTTTACTTGCGCAGCGAGCGCGCGGCAAGCCAGAGCGTAAACGCGGCGAGCGTCACGAACCACGCGAGCGACCACTCGGCGATCGACAGGCCGAGGAATCTCCAGTGCACTTCGGCGCACTGGCCCGAGCCGCGCAGGAGCAGCTGCACCGTGCGTCCGAGCGGGAAGTTGTCCAGCATGTAGAACAGGTCCGGCCCGCAGGCCGGCACCTGGTCGGGGGGCAGGTGCTGCAGCCACACGTGGCGCACGGCGGTGGCGACGCCGCCCGCCGCGAAGACGAACGCGCCGCCCGCGTACGCAGCCGCGCCCACGCGGCCAGGGCCGTGCAGGGCGCCCACCGCCAGCACCACCAGAATCCCGTAGTAGAAGCCGCGCTGCAGCAAGCACAGGGGACAGGGGTCCTGGCCCTGGAAGTACTGCAGGAAATAGCCGCAGGCCAGCAGGCCGGCGGGGGTCAACGCCCCCACGAGTGCCATCTGGCGAAACGACAGCTGGGAAATCTTCATACGACAAAGGACGTTAACACGGAAAGCTGGGTTTTCCCGGAGGGACGCGAGGATAGATGCGGCCACAGGCATTGCGAATGTTGATCCCTCACCGTAATGGGGGATTGGCTATCACCGAAGAACGGAATAGAATGTGACAAATTGCCTGTTCACCTGCGGCAGGCATTACAAGCTCAAAATGGAACTACGCGGAAATTTTCGTCGGGGGAAGATCATGACACGCTTATCCAGCATCTCCATCGCGGTGGCGTGCGCTCTGGGCATGGGCACGGCGGTGGCGCAGACAGTGCAGCGCGGCGATGCCGTGGTGAGCAGCAGCAGTAAGGCAACGCAGACGGTGGCGCAAGCGACCACCACGGCGCCGATCCAGACCGCGCAAGCTGGCGCGGCCGCGGGCGGCGCAGCGGGCGGCGCATCTACGGGCGGCGTGCTCGCCGGCGTGGGCACGGCCGGTACGGTCGGCAGCACGGTGCTGTTCGTGGGCTCCGCAGTGGCGGCCGCAGCGGGCGCATCGAGCGGCGGCTCTACGGTCACGCACTGACGGCAGCGCAGCAGCATCAATGCAAAGGCCCCTTCCGGGGCCTTTTGCTTTTCTAGGGTCGGCGCAGCGTTCCCGGGAACACGCAGTCCGCGCGCGGCACGCCGGTCCTGACGATCACTGCTGCCATCGCCTGGCAGTCGCGCCGCATCGTCGCCGGCGGCCCTTCCATCGCCAGGCGCACGCCGGGCGTGATCACCACGTACACCGGCACCGCGTCTCCCATGAGGAGCGCGAGCTCGAGGCCATGCAGCTCGCGCTCGCAGCGCGCGTATACCACCTGGCACTGCTTGCACGCCGACTTGAGCGGCTCGAGGAAGCGGTCGTTCGCCTTGCCGCAGGCGTCGCGCGTGTCGGTACGGTCCTGAACCATGTGGAAGGTGTAGCCGTCGGACGAAGCGAGCTTCGTCACCGGAAAATAGTGCTGGTTGGCGACGTGA
>JAOTWE010000323.1 GCA_029863065.1 Betaproteobacteria bacterium | reverse complement strand
GCCATGCCGGCGCCCTGGCGCTGCAGGAGGTCCTTGTACTGCGCTCGCCCGCCCAGCGTCTCCCCGGTGGCGATCATCTGGTGCGTGCCGGCCTGCAGCTCCCCCAGGCTTTCCAGCTGATCCATGAATACCGGGTCCTCGATCCATAGCGGCGCGTAGGGTTCCAACGCGCGCACGATGCCCCTGGCGGCGGGCAGATTCCATAGCGCGTGCAATTCGCACATCACGTCCATCTTGTTGCCGACGGCCTTGCGGATCCTGGCGAAGGGTTCGAGCGCCTTCTCCAGATCGGACGCGGATAGGTAGGCGCCGTTGGACGCTTCGGCGGCGAAATCGAAGGGCCAGATCTTCATGCCGGTGATGCCCATGCCGAGCAGGCTCTGGGCGAGTTCGTCGGCGCGATTCAGGAAGGCATCGAGATCCTCGTACGGACCTTCGGCCTGGCCGAGCCCGAAATTGGCCGTGCCTTGCACCGGCTTGTGCCGGACATAGCGGTAGCCGGCGCAGGTGTTGTAGACGCGGATGTCGTCGCGCACCGCGCCGCCTAATAGCTGATGTATGGGCTGCCCGCAGGCCTGGCCCCAGAGATCCCAGAGGGCAATATCGACGGCCGAACGGCCGCGCTGCTCGGCGCTCGAGCCGTTGAAGCCCACGTAGCCGATCAGGTTCGCATGATGCCGATCGATCAGCAGCGGATCCTGCCCCAGCAAATAGGCGGCGGTGATGCTGTGGATGTGGCCTTCGGCCGAGTCGGGACCGTAAAAGGCTTCGCCGAGTCCGATCAGGCCCTGGTCGGTGTGAATCTGCACCCAGAGCAGGTTCGGGAACTCGTCGAGGCGCAGGGTTTCGAGGGCGGTGATTTTCATGTCGTTTGTGAGGGCAGGGCGCAGGAGAAATTCCGATCGCCGTATACCTGGTCGAGGCGCTTCACCGGCGGCCAGTACTTGAAGGTCCGGCGCGACGGCAACGGGTACGCCGCCTGCTCTCGCGAGTACGGGTGCGTCCAGTCGCCCGCTAGCTCCTCGGCGGTGTGCGGCGCATTGTGCAGCGGGTTGTCGGTCCGGTCCCATTCACCGCGCTTGATCTTCTGCAGTTCGCCGTGGATCGCGATCATCGCCTCGCAGAAACGATCGAGCTCGGATTTCGACTCGCTTTCGGTGGGCTCGACCATCAGCGTGTCGGCGACCGGGAACGAGAGCGTCGGCGCATGAAAGCCATAGTCCATGAGGCGCTTGGCGACGTCCTCGGCGCTCACGCCGTACTCGTCCTTCAGATGGCGCAGGTCGAGGATGCACTCGTGGGCGACGCGCCCGTTCTTGCCGGAGTAGAGCACCGGGAAGCAGGCGGCAAGTCGTGCGGCGATGTAGTTCGCCGACAGGATCGCGGTTTCGCTCGCCTGCCGGATGCCATCGGCGCCCATCATGCGCAGGTACATCCACGAGATGGTGACAATCAGCGGGCTGCCGTGCGGCGAGCCGCTCACCGTGCCATTCTCGGGGCTGCATCCGGGCGCGGGCACCAGCGGATGCGTCGGCAGGTGCGGCGCGAGGTGGGCGGCGACGCCGATCGGTCCCATGCCGGGGCCGCCGCCGCCGTGCGGGATGCAGAAAGTCTTGTGCAGGTTGATGTGGCACACGTCCGCCCCGAGGTCGGCCGGCCGGGCAAGCCCGGCGAGCGCGTTCAGGTTCGCGCCGTCCATGTACACCTGGCCGCCGGCGGCATGCACGCGCTCGCAGATCTTCTTGATGTCGGCTTCGAACACGCCGTGCGTCGAAGGGTAGGTGATCATCAGCGCGGCGAGCCGCTCGCCGTGCTGCGCCACCTTTTTCTCGAGGTCGGCGAGATCCACATTTCCTTTCGCGTCGCAGGCGACTACCACCACCTCGAGGCCCGCAAGATGCGCCGAGGCCGGGTTGGTGCCGTGCGCCGAGGACGGGATGAGGCAGACGTCGCGCTTCGCTTGGCCGCGCGAGGCGTGATAGTTGCGGATCGCGACCAGCCCCGCGTATTCGCCGTTGGCACCTGAATTGGGCTGCATGGTCATCGCCGGCAGCCCGGTAATCGCGCTAAGCGCCGATGACACGTCGCCCAGCACGCGCGCATAGCCCTCGGCCTGCTCGCCGGGCACGAACGGATGCAGCGCGGCAAAGTGCCGCCAGGACAGCGGCGCCATCTCGGCTGCCGCGTTCAGCTTCATGGTGCAGGAGCCGAGCGGGATCATGCCCTGCGCGAGCGAGTAGTCGCGGTTCTCCAGGCGCTTGAGATAGCGCATCATTTCGCTCTCGCTGCGGTGGCGGTGGAACACCGGGTGCGCGAGCACCGCGTCGGTGCGCCGCAACACCGGCGGAATCGCCTCCGGTTCCGCGCCCAGCGCGCGGGCGCGCTCGGCGATGCCCCCGTCCCTGCCGGTGAGCACCCAGGCGAGATCGGCGACGTCCTCGGGCGTGGTGGTTTCGTCCACGCTCACACCGACACGCGCCTCGCCGAGCCAGCGCAGGTTGACCTGCTTTTCGAG
>JAOTWE010000086.1 GCA_029863065.1 Betaproteobacteria bacterium | reverse complement strand
CGGGCCAGAGGCAGGACTTGGGCGATTTCAGGGGTCCGGGGGAAATACAACCCACAGATGCGGGGATGCAAGGCAGCTAGCTGTCGTAGCGCGTACCGACGGCAACGGACAGATCTCTTGTAGTACCCACCCACGCGAGCTACTTCTTGCGGCGCATCTCGCTGAACATGGGCAGCTCCCAGGGGCGGATGGCGAGCAGCATGTTCATCCCGGTGCACTCCTCGAACGGCCGCCGCATGTCATCGTTGTGCGAATCGGCAAACTCGTTCGCGACGCGACGCAGGCGCACCAGCATCGCCTCCCGGGAAGATTTCGAGAGCCGGCCGGTCACGAACAGCATCAGCTCATCCGGGCCGTCGAAGGGCGTGCGGAAATACTCGTTTTGAGCCTGAGTCTTGAAATACTGCTGAATCGGCCCGTCGGGAAGCCAAGAGAACGTGCGCGAGAGCAAGAGTCGATAGCGGTTGCCGGGCAGGAGCCGGATGATGCCCAGGCGATCAAGCCGCGCAAACAGCCGTACGCACTCCGCCTCCGATAGCGTGTAGGTGCGGATGATTTTCTCGAACGGCCACTGGTTCAGCACGCGCAGCGCCACCAGCATGATCTTCTTGTCGGCGATAATGGCCTTTTCCTGCTCCGGGGTGAGCCGCGAGACCAGTCGCTCCCGCCGCTCGAGGAAGCGGGCGAGTTCCGCGAGTTCCAGGCCCGCAAGCTCGAGCACCCGGTCGAGCCGTTTCAATGTGAAGTCTTTGCGCGAGAACATGCGCTTGACGCCCGCTTCGCTCATGCCGAGGTCCCTTGCGAGGGCGGCATAGGTTACGCCCTGCGCCTTGAGCTCGTGCTTGAGCGCCTCGATCAATGCTGCGCTCGCGCTCATGTCACTTCCTCCTCTCCGGCAAAGTATCACCCGGCGCTACTTCGGGTCAAAGTCCGCTATACCTCGCACGCAGCGCTATTCAAGAACGCGACTCCGGCTGAGCATAGGTCGGCAGCGCGTGCCGTGCATTCGCGCCGGGATACGCTGAGATGCGGTGTTTCCGATGGCGGGAGCAACAGGGGGCAACATGAAAGACTTGTACGACGAAAAGATCAAGGTGCTGGCCGAACGAAACGGCTGGTCGCTGGCTCGTACGAAAGGCCATATCGATGGCGAAACCTCGCGCCGGCGCGGCTTGACGCCCTCGACGTATGCCCAGATCGGAATCGATGAGTACTGCCTGGGTTTCCGATCGGGTTACTACGAGCGTAAGAATCCGGAATTGATACGCTCCAAGACACCTGCTGCGCCGGTTAACAGGCCGTTGACGAACTCGCGGGGCGGGGCTCACGATACGTAATATTCGAGCAGCGCCCGGGCTCGGCAGTGTTTTCTTGCGTCTCGCGAGTGGCTGCTTAGGGCCGAAATCGGTCATTTTGAAGCCAGTGTTGTCCGGCTCAATGGGGCGATTCCGATATACATCAGCGCATCAGCGCCCGGTAGAGAAACGGCAAACTGACATCCATCCGGTAGTCGATGTCCGAGTGATCGTCATCGAACTCCTCGTACCGGTGCTTGATCCCCTCCTCCGCCAACCGCTGCGCCAGCAGCCGCGAGCCGTAGTGGATGTGGTACTGGTCGCGCCAGCCGCAGTCGATGTAGATGCCGCGCAGCGACTTGAGGCTTGCCCGGTACTTCGCGACCAGGTTGATCGGGTCGTGCCGCCGCCAGTTGCGCCAGCGCTCTTCGATCATTTCCCCGGATTCGGCGTTGAACGGGATGCGAAAGCCGTTAGGCGCGCGCGGATCGGGGTCGTAGGTGGCGGCCATGCACAGATTCATGATGGCGTGGCCTTCTTTCCCCGAGAGCTTCTCCTTCTTCCACACGTGCGCCAAAAACCGCTTGATGCGCCCGTCGTCCAATCCTTTGGCTAAACCCTTGCGCCGCGCCTCGTGCCGCGCATCGACAACGCCGGCCTTGCGCTTGGGCACGCGGTACTTCGCGAGCTCGTTCAACGTATTTGGCCAGTCGTGCCCATAGACGAAGTCGAAGTAGGCATCCCCCGAATGGTCGGCGACGGCGCCCCAGTACTTCGCGTACTGCATGCCGTGGAGGATCGAACCGTAGCCGCCGGAGGATTTGCCGAAGCAGCCGCGGTGCTCCCGCGACGCCAGGGTGCGGAACTCGCGGTCGACAAAGGGAATGATCTCCCGGGTCAAGTAGTCGGCGTAGTCGCCGATCGCCGAGGAGTTGACGTACTGGTTGCCGCCCAAAGCGGTGAAGCAGTCCGGAAAGACGATGACGCACGGCCCCATCTTCTTCTCGTGAATCAGCCGCGCGGCGCGCTCCGGGACGTTGTCGCCGAAGGGCTTCCAGGCAGTGTGCGCGAGCCCCGAGCCGGTGAAGCCGACGAGGTCGTACAACACCGGGAAGCGCTTCTTGCCCCAGTCGTCGTACTGCGGCGGCAGCCACACCCCGACCTTCCTCACATGCGGATCGCCGAGCGGGTTCCCCTTGAGGATCCGCGAGACGTGCTCGAGGACGACGAGGGTGCCGGCGGGACCTTTGGGGCGTTTCAGGGACATGGCTCAACCATCTTCTACCACTCCCGCCACCCCTTCTGCAGCGGGAAATATAGTCCTCTTCCGGCGCCACCAAGCGCCTCCGCATAGGCATCGAGCTGCGCCGCGTAGCGCTCTTGCTGCACATCGACAAACGCCTCGATGCCGCCGCCCTCGTGCTCGCTCGTCTTGTAGTCCACCACCCACTTCTTGCCGGACGCGTCCTCGAAGTAGCGGTCGATGCGAAAGCGCCGCTCGCGGTTTCGCAGCCGGTACTCGTTGCGCGCCATCGGCTGCGGCCCGAGCACCCAGCGTCCACGCTCATCGGCAAGCGCATTCTTGAGCGCCGCAACCACCAGCGCCGCCGCGTGTTCCACCTCGGCGGGCGCCACGCCGCGGCGCAGAAGGTCGCTGACGAAGCGGCCGCGAAGCGCATCGACGCGCTTCGCATCCCAGCCGCGCAGCGCGTCCTCGGCGATGCGTTGCAGCCAAGCGTGCACCACGATCCCCGCGAGGCGCACGCGTTCCTTCGCCCAATCGAACAGCGGTCCCTCCTCCTCCCGCCCCTCCTCCGGCGCCTTCCACGCCACCGCCATCGGCACCGGGGGCATCTCGAAATCGGAAGGCAATCGCCGCAACTCTCCCGCCGGCAGCGACTCTTCCACCGGCTCCGCGCTCACCGCCGCAGGCAGCTTCACCCGCTCCCCCAGCGCCCGCCAAGCCAACCCCAGCAGCGAACGACGCGAAGGCATCTTCACCACCCCATCCTCATCCACCTTCACGCAGCCCAGCAATCGCAGCCGCGACTGCGCCCGCGTCGCCGCGACGTAGAACAAGCGCCCCGCCTCGATGTCCTCCGCCTCCCGGTCGAGAGAGCGCACGTACTGATACAAAGGCTCCTTGTCCCCGCCGGTCTCGTCGATCGGCGCGAGCAGAAGACGACCGCCCGCCAAAGCGCGCCAGGCGAACAAGGGTTTGCGACCCGAGCGCGGCTGGCGATCCAGGCCCGGCACGATGACGGTGTCGAACTCGAGGCCCTTCGCCTTGTGGATGGTCATGATCTCCACCGCCCCGGGCCCGGCCTCTACGTCGGGCAGCGCGTAGAGCTTGCCGAGGTTCTCCGACAAGGTGCCGAAGTCGGTGAGCTCGCCCGCTTCCTCCAGCCTTTCGAGCTCGCAGAAGAAGATCTCGGCGTCTTCGAGATCCGTGGCATCCGCGACGCACGCCGGACCGCCCAGCGCCAGCCAGACGCCTTCCACCCGGTCGCGCAGCGTCCCGCGCAGCCGGTCATCCAGCGCGGGCTTCAACACCGACACGACGCGCGAAAGCCGCGGCTTGTCCTGCATCAGCTCCCAGATGGTCCTGTCGCGGTGCTCCTCGAAGAAAGCCGAGAGCTCGTCCAGCGTCAGCCCGCACCACGGCGCGCGAAGTATGGCGAGCCAGGCGACGCGGTCGGCGAGATGGGTCAGCGCCCGCGTCAGCGCATACAGGTCCTGCACCACCTGTTTTTCCCCCAGCTGCTCGATCTCCACCGCGCGAAAGCGGATGTCCGCGGCCTTCAGCGCCGGGACGATGGCATCGAGGTGGCTGCGATTGCGCACCAGGATCGCGCACTTGCCGCGCGCCTCGGCGAGGATCTGCACCATGCGCTTCGCCTCGCCGTCGCGATCGGCGAACAGTTCGAGCGACGGCTCGCCCTCGGCGTCCGGCTCGTGAAACGCCACCGAAGGCGCATACGGCACCGCGCCGGCGGCCTCGTCCTCGGCAGCCGGCAATACGGAAGGAAACACCTGGTTCACCCAGTCGACGATCGCCGCCTGCGAGCGGAAATTGGTCGACAGCGTCAGGGGATGCAGCTTGACGCTCGGCAGCCCAGAGCGCCGCGCGTGCAGGAACAGCCCCACCTGCGCATCGCGGAAACGGTAGATCGACTGCATCGGATCGCCGACGACGAACAACGTCCGCCCGTCGCCCGCCTCCCAACCCGCCGTGAGGCGCTCGAGCAGCTCCCACTGCGAGTTCGACGTGTCCTGGAACTCGTCGACCAGCAGGTGCTTGACGCGCACGTCCAGGGACAGGAGCAGGTCCGTGGGCTCCTCGGGCGTCCCCAACGCGAGCAACGCGCCGTGCGCGATCTCGGTGAAGTCCACTTCGCCGCGCTCGGCGAACAGCACGCGCAGCTGCGCCACCGCGGGATTCAGGAGCGCGAGGATCGCTTCCAGCGCTGCCCACTGCGTTTCGGAATACTGCTCCGGCGGCGCGAGGAGCAGCGCCGCGAGCGCTTGTTCGAGGCCCGGGATGGCGACCAGCGCCGCGGGTGCCGCCGGGCGCTTGCGCCACTCGCCCTTTTGCGTGAGGACCTCCCTGGCGAGCTCGGGCGTGGCTTGCGCATGCAGTGCCCTGGCACGGCCGATGAGCCGCGAGCGCTCCGCCTTCAACGCCGCCTCCAGTTCCTTGCGCGTCGGCGCACGCCCCGTATTGCGCAGCCACTGGTCGCGCCGCTCGAGCATCCCGGCCAGCAACCCCGCCGCCTCGGCGACGTTGTTGTCCAGATGCGCGAGCAGCCGCGCCACCGGCGGCGTCACTTCCACCAGCGTGCGCACCGCCGCCTCGTAATACAGGCCCGAAGCATCCTCGGCGATGCCCGGCTGCGCGCCGAACTTCGCCAGCACCGGCATCTGCGACGTGAACGACGCGCACAGCGCATCGATGGTCTGGATTCGGAGCCGCGGCGCGAGCTCGGCCGGCACCTTCTCCGTCACCCGCTCGCGCATCTCGGCGGCGGCCTTGCGCGTGAAGGTGATGGCGACGATCTCCTCGGGCTGCTGCACCGTGCCGAGGAGATCGAGAAAGCGGTCCACCAGCAACGACGTCTTCCCCGAGCCGGCGGGCGCCTGCACGATGAACGAGCGCGTGACGTCGAGCGCGGCTTCGCGCTCTCTCTGGTCAGCTATCATGGCCGCCATGGCGCTGAAACTCTGGGACCTCGCCGCCGCCGAAGACGACCGGCGCTTCTCGCCCTACTGCTGGCGCGCGAAGCTGGCGCTCGCGCATAAGGGGCTGCAGGCCGAAACCATCCCCTGGCGCTTCACCGAGAAGGACGCCATCGCCTTCTCCGGTCAGGACAACGTGCCGGTGCTGGTGGACGGCGACCAGGAAGTCCACGACTCCTGGGAGATCGCCTGCTATCTCGAGGACAAGTACCCGGTGAACCCGCTCTTCGGCAGCGCGCAGGCGAGATCGCTCGCCTTCGTCTTCAAGATCTGGGTCGAATCCGCGGTGCACGGGCCGATCCTGCGCGCGATCCTGGTCGACCTGTTCGCGGCACTGCACGAGAAGGACAAGCCGTACTTCCGCGAGTCGCGCGAGAAGCGCTTCGGCAAGACGCTGGAGGAATTCGGCAGCGACCCGAAGAAGGCGGTGCAGGAACTGCGCACCGTGCTCCTGCCCGTGCGCAAGCAGCTGGTGCAGGAGCCCTTCGTTTGCGGAACCCATCCCGGCTTCGCCGACTACATCCTCTTCGGCCCGTTCCAGTGGGCGCGCGCCGTGTCGCCGCAGCGCCTGCTCGAGCCCGACGACCCGGTGTACGCCTGGCGCGAGCGCCTGCTCGATCTGTACGACGGCCTCGCCCGCAAGGCGAAGGGCTACGAGGTCTAGACCTAGGGCGATCATTCGTCCTCGCCTTCCTCGCCGAGCGCGCTGAGGCGCTCGTACACGCGGCATAGCGGCTGCAGGTCGCAGTAGCGGCAGGTCTGCAGGAGATTCTTCGGATCGACGCGTGCGTCGCCCGAGGCGAAGCCTGAGCCCAGCGCCTCGATCTCCTGCTTCCAGCCGGCCACCAGCGCCGCCCAGTCCTTGGCCGGCTTCACGTCCGGAATGAGATCCTTGCGGTCGGAAAAGCCCATGTAGCGCATCTCGCCGGTCTTCAGCTTGGCGAAGGTGACGGCGGATATGTCCTCCTTCGCATTCAGCGCGTACAGAGGAAGCTGCGGGTCGTCCGGGCGCTCGCCCAGCCAGTCGTTCGGCGTCGGCTTGCCGGTCTTGTAGTCGATCAGCGCGTGGCCGCCGGCGTCGAGCTTGTCGAGGCGGTCGATGCGGCCGTTGAGTTCGAGGCCGGCGACGGCGAGCTTGCGCTTGTCTTCCATGGCGACGACGGTGAACGGATCCCTTGCCTTTTCCACCTCGAGCCACTCGCGGGCGAGCTTCGACAGTCGCTTTCGTTCCAGCGCGGCAAACGGTTCTTCCAACTCGGCTTCCGCAACCGCCTTCTTCGCCGCCTCTTCTATCGCCGGGCCCGGATCCTTCTTCAATCCTTCGCTGCCCTTGAGTTCGGTCCAGAGTACCTTCATCAAGGTGTGAAGGAGCAGGCCTCTGGCTCGCGCGTCCAGTCCTTCGACGGGCTCTTCCAGTGCCTCGGCTGCGAGTCGATGTCTCGCAAATGCGCGGAACGGGCAGGCAGCCTGGTCGGAGAGGATCCGCGTTCCGCCTTTGGGAGTCTTGGTGGTGAGTGCAGGGGCCTTCTCGTCCACCACTTGCTCGATTCGCCGCTTCGCAAAAATCACGTCCCTGTACCGGGCGACGCTCTTTGTCTCCGGCGTTTCCAAAAGCAGGGAAACGCCGGAGATGAGAGAACTGCCCAGAAGCACCCGGTCTTCTTCATGCGCGGGGTGCGAGACGATCACCTCCTCTGCGGCGCTCAACCATCCCTGCGTGATGCGCTTCGCCCTTTCCAGCGTTGCTTCCGGCGACGCCTCCGGAATCCCCGCTTTCTTCTGCAGCGCCGGCGGGATGAAGGGGTTGGCCTTGGCGTGCAGCGGCCACGCCTCGTCCGTAAGTCCGCTCACCCACAGCGCGTCGAACTCCAGGCCCGCGGATTCGAAGATGCCCAGCACCTGGATCGGTGCGTCGCGCGTTTCGGGCTGGAACAGGGTTTCACTGCACAGGCGCTGCAGGTGCGCGAGCGCCGGGCCGACACTCAGCTTCGGCGCGACGCGCTCGAGCTTGGCGAATTCGGCGAGGGTTTCGTTGAATTTGGCGCGCGTCTGGTATTCGTCGGAGTCGAGGCTGCGCTCGGGAAATCCCGCGGCATCGAGAAGCGCGGTGAAGTGCCGGCCCCAGTCGTGCGGCGAGGCGGCATCCTTCTTCGGCAGGGCGAACAGCGCTTCGAGGCGCTGGCGGAGGAGCGGGGTGCCTTGCACGAGCGCGATCAGTTTGCCGAGGCCGAGTTTCGCCGGCGCGACTCTACGAAGAGCGGCATCGAGGAGCGCGCGCGGAGCCATCTCGGCGCCCGCGCCGGCGATGAAAGGGGAACGAACGAGACGCGAACCCTGTTCGAAAGGAATTTCGCCGGCGGCGAGCTCGATGATCGAGAGCGCGGCGCGCACCAGCGGATAGTCCGCGAGCGGCGCGCCGAGCGAAACGTTGAAGGGCATGGCCTGCGCTTCGCATCCCGGCAGGTTGTGATCCGGGCGCATGACGCGGGAAAAAACGCGCAGCACTTCGCGCCGCCGCTCGCCGAGCTCGGGGACGACGACGCCGATGCGCGCCGCGCCGCTCTCCAGCCGGGAGCGCGCCCATTGCGCCGCAGCGTCGAGCTCTTCTTTCGCTGACGGGAACACCCGTAGGGTGGGCCCATGGCCCAGCCTACGGCCGGGAGCGCAGGCGCGGACCTCGATGCCTTCCTTCGCGCAGGCATCGAAGAAGTCCTGCTCCTGCGGCGTGACGACGTCGAAGGCGTAGGCGACCAGCAGCTTCGGTTTGCGCAGCGCCGCTTCCTTCAGCAATGGCGCGACGACATCCGCGAGGCGCGCGCCGTCGATGTTCTTTTCCCGATCGCAGCGCCTTGAATAGTCCTTCGACCAATCGGCGAACGCCTTCGCGTCGTCGTTCCCGGGAAACGAGGCGAGCGCGCCGGCGATGCGCCAGCCGTGCGCGAGGGTCCAGGCGCGCCGGCAGTCGGCCGCCGCCTGCGGCACGGCGAGCAGCGCCTCGCCCCAGCGGCTCGCGTGGATGGCGGCTTCCCAAAGCGTCTGCTCCTGTGCCGGCGTGAGCAAGAGCGGCAGCGAAGCCGCGAGGTCGGAATAGAGCGCGTCCTCGTAGAGGCGCTCGACGAAGGCGGAAAAAGGCAGGACGTCCGCCGTCTCCCAGACCGGCAAATCCTTGTCGTTCTGCCCCGAGTCGAATTCGCGCGCGAGCTCCTGCGCGAGGCGGCGGTTGGGGGTGACGACGGTGAGCCGCGCGGCGTGGCCCGCGGCAAGGCGTTCCAGCAACTCCTGCTTGGCGACCGGCGCGACGGACATGCGCCGGCAGTTTAGAGCAAGGCTAGACCGTTCTCAGCACGCGCCGCAGAAGGAGCGCGGCGATCGCGCCGACCGCCGCCATCACCGCGCCGCCGCCCGCGCCGCTTTCGGGCGCGATGCCCGAGGCGTGCAGCCCGACGGCGAAGATGAGCGCGCCGGCGAGGGCGAACACCACATCGCCGGTGACGTTGAAATTGTTACCTGCCAGAAACCGGCCGACCAGCAGCCCGGCAACCAGGCCGATGACGACGATACCCACGTACTCCATTGAACTCTCCGAACGGAGAATACAGCTTACGCGCTATTGCGCCGTGCAAGTGCCCGGGGCGAAAATAAGTCCGTGGACGCCGGCGACGCGCTGCAACTCGCCCGAGCCCAGTTCGGGCTGAATATCGCGTTCCATATCCTGTTTCCGGCGATCAATATCGCGCTCGCGTGGTACCTGATCGGCTTTCGTGTGACATATGCCCGCACCCGGGACCCGCGCTGGCTCGCCACCTACCGCCTGTGGGTGAAGATTTTCGCCCTCACCTTCGCCATGGGCGTGGTCTCGGGCATCACCATGAGCTTCCAGTTCGGCACCAACTGGCCGGGCTACATGATGAACGTCGGCAATATTGCCGGTCCGCTGCTCGGCTACGAGGTGCTGACGGCTTTTTTCCTCGAGGCTACCTTCCTCGGCGTGATGCTGTTCGGCATGGAGCGCGTCTCCACGCGCGTGCACATCCTCTGCGCGGTGCTGGTGGCGGTGGGCACGACGCTGTCGTCGTTCTGGATCCTCGCGCTCAACTCCTGGATGCAGACGCCTGCCGGGCACGTCATGGACGGCGACGCGCTGATCGCCGGCGACTGGCTGCAGGTGATCTTCAACCCGTCGTTTCCCTACCGCTTCACGCACATGATGCTCGCCTCCGGCCTGACGGCGTCGTTCCTGGTCGCGGGGCTGTCGGCGTGGCGGCTGCTGAAGGATGCCGCGGACGAAGGCGCGGCGTCGACGCTGCGCGCCGGGGCGCTCGCCGCGGCGCTGCTCGCGCCGCTGCAGATTTTCGTCGGCGACCTGCACGGCCTGAACACGCTCGAGCACCAGCCGGCGAAGATCGCGGCGGTGGAAGCGATCTGGCAGACCGGCAAGGGCGTGCCGCTGGTGCTGTTCGCGATCCCCAACCAGCTCACGGGCCGCAACGACTTCGCCATCGAGGTGCCGAAGCTGGCGAGCTTCGTGCTGAAGCACGACTTCGACGCCGAACTGCAGGGGCTCGATGCCTTCGCGCCCGACCACCCGCCGGTGGCGCCGGTGTTCTTCGCCTTTCGGATCATGGTCGGCATGGGCATGCTGATGCTGGCGCTCGCCTGGTTCGGCGCCTGGCGGCTGCGCAAGGGCGCGCCGCCGCGCTGGCTCCTCTGGTGTTTCGCCGGCATGACCTTCTCCGGCTGGATCGCGACGCTCGCCGGCTGGATCGTCACCGAGATGGGCCGCCAGCCGTGGCTCGTGACCGGCATCCTGCGCACCGCCGACGCCGCGGGCAGCGTCGCCGAGGCGAGCCTCGGCGCCAGCTTCACCGGCTACGTCATCGTCTACGGCGTGATGCTGCTCGCCTACATGGTGGTGCTGACGCACATGGCCGGTGAGGGCGCGAAGGCATGAGCCTCGACCTGCCGCTCATCTTCGCCGTCCTCATGGGCGCGGCGACCCTCGCCTACGTGGTGCTTGACGGTTACGACCTCGGCGTCGGCATGCTGATGCCGGGCGCGAGCGCCGAGGAGCAGGACGTGATGGTGGCCTCGATCGGCCCGTTCTGGGACGCGAACGAAACCTGGCTGGTGCTCGGCGTCGGCATCCTGCTCATCGCCTTTCCCGCCGCGCACGGCTACATCCTCGGTGCGCTCTACCTGCCGGTGGCGGCGATGCTGATCGGCCTCATGCTGCGAGGCGTCGCGTTCGAACTGCGCGTCAAGGCGGTGGGCTGGCACGCGGAGCTGTGGAACTGGCTGTTCTGGGCCGGCTCGTTCCTCGCCAGCTTCGCGCAGGGCTTCATGCTCGGGCGCTACCTCACCGCGTTCCTGCCGGGATGGGGCTACTTCCTTTTCTCGCTGACGGTCGGTGCGGCGCTCTGCGGCGGCTACGTGCTGCTGGGCGCCACCTGGCTCATCCTGCGCACCGAAGGCGAGCTGCAGAAGAAGGCCATGGCCTGGACGAAGTGGGGCCTTCTCTGGGTGGCGCTGGGCGTGGCGCTGGTCTCGCTCGGCACGCCGATGGTGAGCGACATCGTCTACGGGCGCTGGTTCGATTTTCCGGCGACGCTCGCGCTCATGGTATTGCCGGCGGCGACGCTCGTGTCATGGCTCTGGGTGTGGCGGTCCGT
>JAOTWE010000322.1 GCA_029863065.1 Betaproteobacteria bacterium | reverse complement strand
ATCGACGCGGTCGCGGAATACACAATCAGCATGATCGAGGGCGGGATCAGGATGCCGAGCGTGCCCCCCGCGCAGATCACCCCCGCCGAGAGCCGCTGATCGTAGCCCGCCCGGAGCATCACCGGAAATGCGAGCAGCCCCATCAGGGTCACCACCGCGCCGACGATGCCGGTCGCCGTGGCGAACATCGCGCAGGTCAGCAGCGCCGCCACCGCCATCGAGCCCGGAATGTGGCGCAGCGCGACTTGCAGGCTGTAGAACAACCGGTCGAGGATGTTGGAGCGCTCGACCACGTACCCCATGAACAGGAACAGGGGCACCGCCACGAGCACGTCGTTGCTCATGATGCTCCAGGTGTTCTGCGTCAGCAGGTAGAAGATACGGCTGTCGAAGAACTCCTGCCCCGCCTGGTAGTAGGCGTAGAAGCCAAATCCGACCGCCATCCCCATCAGCGTGAAGGCGATGGGAAAGCCGAGCAGGATGACGAAGATGAACAGCCCCAGCATCACCAGGGCGATGACCGGATCGCTCATTTGCTGCCCTCCTGTGCGCCCGATGCGCCGCCCGCGTGCTGCTGCACCAGCACGTCCTCGAGTTCCTCCACGTCGTGCAGGCGCGGCGGCCACTGGCCGTCGCGGATGCACAGGACACAGCGCAGCGTCTCTGCCACGCCCTGCAGCGCCAGCAAGCCGGCACCGAACGGAATCAGGATCTTCAGCTGCCATACGGGGATGCCGGCGGGGCTGTTGACGCTCACCTCGCGGATCTTGAAGGCGTCGTAGCCGTAGAGCCAGCCGGCGTAGACCAGCGCCAGCACCCCTGGAAAGAAGAACAGGACGTACAGCGACAGCTCGACGATGCCCTGCACGCGCGGCGGCCACATCCGGTATATGAAGTCGCCGCGTACGTGGCTGTTGCGCGACAGCGCATAGGCCCCGGCCATGAAGAACAGCGCGCCGTACATGATGTAGCTGAAGTCGAATGCCCAGCTGGTCGGGTTGTTCAGCAGGTAGCGCACGAACACTTCGTACGACGTGCCGAAGGTAAGGATGACGATGCACCACGCAAAGGCGTGGCCAACCATCTTGCTCAGTTGGTCAATGCCATAGATGAAGCGGCTGATCATCCTCCTAGCCCCCCACGCGCGCGCGCGCCGACAAAAACGGGGCGGCGCACGATGCGCCGCCCCGGTAGCTTACAGCCTCAGACGCCGCGCGGCTTCAGGCCGGCAGCTTGGTCTTGAACACGTGCTCGTAGCCCATCTTGAAGGGCGCGTCGTTGTAGGCCCAGTAGTACACGACGTCCTTGGCCCACTTGCGCTGCGACTCGACCACTCTGGCGAAGAACGGGTCCTCGGACGACAGCTTCTGCGTCAGCACGTCCCAAGCTTCCAGTTGCGCCTGGAACACCGCCTTCGGGGTGCGAATCACGTTGACTTTGTGCTTGTTGATCAGCACCTGCAGATCCCGAGAGTAGTTGTCCAAGCCGGTCCAGAAATTCGCCGAGTTGGCGGCTTCGACGCCGTACTGCCAGATGGCTTGCAGGTCCTTGCCCATCGAGTCCCACTTCTTCTTGTTGATGATGATCTCGAAGAACTCCATCGCCTGGTGGAAGCTGCCCATCTCATAGTTCTTGATCACGTCCTGGGCGCCGAAGCGGCTGTCCGAGGTCGGGTTGTTGAACTCGAAGGCATCGATCACGCCGCGCTCGAGCGCGGGGATGATCTCGCCGCCCGGCAGCTGTGTCACCTTGGCGCCCATTTGCTGGAACAGGTCCGCCGCCAGGCCGACCGTGCGGTACTTGAGGCCTTTAAGCTGCTTCGCGTCGGTGATCGGCTTCTTGAACCAGCCCAGGGGCTGGGTCGGCATCGGCAGCGCGAAGAAGCCGACGACGTTGAGGCCGAGCTTGTCGAGCAGCTCCTTGTACAGGTCGAGGCCGCCGCCGCGGTAGATCCAGGCGATGGTCTGCTGCGCGTCGCAGCCGTTGATCGGCCCGGAGCCAAAAAGCGACGCCACCTTGGACTTGCCGTACCAGTACACCGGTACCGTGTGGCCGGCATCCAGCACGCCCTTGGACACTGCGTCCATGACCTCAAAGGGCTTCACCACCGCGCCGCCGACCAGGTAGTCGACGCGCAGGCGGCCGCCGGACATGGCGTTGACGCGGTTGACGAACTCCTGCGCCATCTCGTTGAAGATGTCGGTGGCGCTCCACGATCCCTGCATCTTGATGACGATCGGCGATTGCGATTTTGCGATCATCGGGAAGCCGAGCGTCGCTGCGCCCGCCGTCGCCGCCGCCGCGCCGGTCAGGAACTTGCGGCGCGCAGCTTCGGGCTTGTGTTGTTCCTTGCTCATACTGTGTCTCCTCTTTTCGGTGTGAGTGCTGCGCGGGGCTCGGGCCCCGTTTATGTAGTACTTGGCCATTCTAGCGCCCCCCCTTCAGCCGCCGCAAGGCGACTTCGCGATGTGAAACGCAGATGCGGCTCGCGCGCTCAGAGGTAAACGACCAATAAATACCCGGCCAGC
>JAOTWE010000085.1 GCA_029863065.1 Betaproteobacteria bacterium | reverse complement strand
GCTGGGGATCCACAAGACCATCGAGCCGGTGGTCGGCATCGGGCTGACCATGCTCGCCGGGATCGGACTGGTGGCGCTGTCCATCATGGTCATGCTGCCGATCACGGCCGAGGCGGGGACCCTGGCGCGGGAAGACCTGGCATTCGCCCTGTCGGTCGTCCTGCTCGGCCTGCTCATGATGATCTCGCGGCGCAATGCGGTGAGCCAGGTCATCGGCTTCATGTCGATCGAGAACGGGCTGATACTCGCCGCCACCGGCGCCAAGGGGATGCCGCTGGTGGTGGAGATCAGCGTCGCATTCTCGATCCTGATCGCCCTGATCGTGATCGGCGTCTTCCTGTTCCGCATTCGCGAGCGCTTCGACACGATCGACATTCACGCCCTGCACGAGCACCGCGGCGGGCAGCCATGACGGAACCCGGCTCATTGTTCCTGGGCGCCGTGCTGATCATTCCCGTGGCCAGCGCAGCCGTGCTGGCGCTGTTGCCCGATGACCGGACGGCGGCGCGGCTCAATGCATTGGCGACGTTCCTGACCTTCGTGTCGGCGGCCGTGCTCTTCGTAGAACGCCCGTCTGCCGGGCGCTACCTCATCGTCGACGACCTGAACGTCGTGTTCATCGTGCTCAGCACGTTTGTCGGCTTCACGACGAGCGTGTTCAGCGGCAGCTACATCGCGCACGAGCTGGAGACCGGCCGGCTGACCCCCGCCTACCTGCGTTTCTACCATGCGATGTATCAGGCGCTCATGTTCGCCATGAACCTGGCGCTGCTGTCGAACAACATCGGCCTGATGTGGGTCGCAGTCGAGCTGGCCACGCTCACGACGGTGCTGATGGTCGGGATCTACCGCACGCCGGCGGCGCTCGAGGCGGCCTGGAAGTACTTTCTCCTCGGCAGCGTAGGCATCGCGCTGGCGCTGTTCGGCACCATTCTGGTGTATCTCGCGGCACACGCGGTCGTCGGCGAGGGGCTGGATGCGATGGCCTGGAACGTGCTCGTGGACAAGGCCTCGGCTTTCGATCCGGCGCTCCTCAATCTCGCGTTCGTGTTCCTCCTGCTTGGCTACGGAACGAAAGTGGGGCTGGTGCCGCTGCACGCCTGGCTGCCGGACGCGCATGCGGAAGGCCCGACGCCGATCTCGGCAGTGCTCTCCGGGCTGCTGCTCAACGTGGCCCTGTTCGCGGTGCTGCGCTTCAAGACGATCATGTCGGCGAATCCGGCGGCATTGGCGCCCGGGCCGCTGATGGTGTCGCTGGGGCTGCTCTCGGTGCTGTTCGCGTCGTTCATGCTGTACCGGCGCCACGACATCAAGCGCATGTTCGCCTATTCGTCGATCGAGCACATGGGCATCATCACGTTCGCGTTCGGCATGGGCGGGCCGCTGGCGAATTTCGCCGGCCTGCTGCACATGACCCTGCACAGCCTCACCAAGTCGGCGATCTTCTTTTGCGTGGGGCACATCGCGCAGGTGAAGGGCACGCAGCAGATGTCGGAGATTCGCGGGCTCACCGTGTCCCATCCGGCGCTCGGCTGGGGTCTCACTTTCGGGGTCGTCGCCATCGTCGGGCTGCCACCCATGGGAATCTTCATGACCGAGTTCCTGATCGTGACCTCCACGTTCGCGCGCGAGCCGGTGCTCGCGGTCGCGCTCGGCCTGGGCATTCTGCTGGCGCTCGGGGCGCTGCTGCTGCGCCTGAACGGGCTCGCGTTCGGCGAGCCGTACGGCAGCAGCCAGCCATCGCGGGCGTCGTTCGTGCCGGTATTCGCGCACTTTGCGCTCGTCCTGGTCGCGGGCATCTGGCTGCCGCCGGCGCTGGTCGCGTGGTTCCAGCACATCGCATCACTGCTGAACTGAGATGAACTGGCCGCATTCCAGCGTCGGTCGCGAAGCCTGGCAGGCGGCCGCGGCGCGTCTGCACGCAGGCGAGCAGTGCCTGCTCGGACTCTGGGGAGAGCCGGGGTGCGTCCATATGGCGGTCTTGCAGAGCGCGTCGCGCGAGTGCTCGATGCTCAGCCTGCCCTGCGCGGACAACCGCTATCCGTCGGTCGGACGGGTGCATCCGCCCGCCATGCGTCTGGAGCGGGCGGCGCGCGACCTCTACGGCCTTGAGCCGGAGGGGCTCGGGGACGCGCGGCCGTGGCTGCGCCACGGCGGTGCCTACCCATTCCTGCCCGCCGAAGGCGAGAGCCTGCACCAAATCCCGGTCGGCCCGGTGCATGCCGGAATCATCGAGCCCGGCCACTTCCGCTTCACCGCGAGCGGCGAGACCGTAGTGCGCCTGGAGCAGCGCCTGGGCTACGCGCACAAGGGGGTCGAATCGCTCATGGCCGGCGCTTCCATCGAGCGCGTCGCGGCGCTCGCCGGGCGCGTGTCCGGCGACAGCACGGTTGCCTTTGCCCTGGCATACGCGCACGCGGTCGAAGCGGCACTCGCCGTGCAGCCGCCGCCGCGCGCGGTCTGGCTGCGCGCCGTGATGGCGGAACTCGAGCGGCTCGCCAATCACCTGGGCGACATCGGTGCCGTGTGCAACGACGCCGCGCTCTCCGTGATGCACGCACAATGCGGGTGGCTGCGCGAGCAGGTCCTGCGCGCTGCGCAGGCCTGTTTCGGCCACCGGCTGATGATGGACCGGGTCATCCCCGGTGGCGTGCTGAGCGACCTGCCCGCCGACGGCGAGCAGATGTTGTCCGCGCTGGTGGGGTTCATCCGCAAACAATTTCCCGATCTGGTCGAGGTGTACGACAACACGGCCTCGCTGAAGGACCGCACGGTCGGCACGGGAATCCTGTCTTCGGCGCTCGCGCAGCAGTTCGCCGCCGGCGGTTTCGTCGGACGCGCCTCGGGGCGGCACTTCGATGCGCGGCGCACGCCGGGTTATGCGCCCTACGACAGGCTGCCGTTCGAAATCCCCGTGGTGCAAGCGGGCGACGTGAACGCGCGCGTCTGGATACGCATCCGCGAGGTGGAGCAGAGTCTCGCGCTGATCGAATCGATCCTGCCGCAAATTGCGCCAGGTCCGATTCACGCGCCGCTCGCGGCGCCGTCTGCGGCCGGCGCGCGCGAGGGCATCGCGCTGGTCGAGGGATTCCGCGGCGACATCCTTGCCTGGGTGCGGATCGGCGCCGACGGCGCCGTCGCGCGCTGCCACCTCAGGGACCCTTCGTGGTTTCAGTGGCCGCTGCTCGAGGCCGCCATCGAGGGCAACATCGTCGCCGACTTCCCCCTGTGCAACAAGTCCTTCAACTGCTCGTATTCGGGCCACGATCTTTAAGGTGCGCGGACATGCGTAGACTGCTGCTGAAAAACCTCGTGCAGGGGCCGCTCACCGAGGCTGCGCCCGCGCCCGACGATGCCGCGATCGCCGAGCTCGCGTCACACGTGAATCAGAGGGCGCGCCGGCGCCTCGGGCGCACGCTTGCCATTCGCGAGGTCGACGCGGGCTCCTGCAACGGCTGCGAGCTCGAGATCCACGCGCTCGCCAACGTGCTCTACGATCTGGAGCGTTTTGGCCTGCGCTTCGTAGCGTCGCCGCGCCACGCGGACGTGCTGCTGGTGACCGGCCCGGTGACGCGGAACATGCGGGAGGCGCTCGACCGCACCTACCGGGCGACGCCCGACCCGAAATGGGTGGTCGCGGTGGGCGACTGTGCCCGCAATGGCGGCATCTTCGCCGGCAGCGACGCGTGCCTCGCTGGCGTCTCGGCCGTGGTGCCGGTCGACCTGCACATTCCGGGCTGCCCGCCGTCGCCGATCGAGATGTTGCAAGGGCTGCTGGCGCTGCTCGACAGCGTGTCCGCAGATGCCACACGAGCACCGATCAGCACAAGGAGGGAGAAGCCATGAACGATGCAAGAAAGCGGGGACCGAGCTTTCTGGCGCGTTTTTCGGGCGACCAGATCGCGGTCGCAGGCATAGGCGCCGCGCTCATCCTGTTGCTCCTCCTGCTTGCCAGCGCCCTGTTCACCTGAGGGCTGCGAGCAGGCGCGCCGCCGCCTGGCCGCGGTGGCTGATGCGGTTCTTCTCCGCTTCCGGCAACTCGGCGGCGGTAAGGCCACACTCCGCTACCAGGAACAATGGGTCGTAGCCGAAGCCGTTGGCGCCGCGCGGGGCGCGCGCGATTTCTCCGTGCCATGCGCCCTCGGCGACGAGCGGCTCCGGGTCGTCCGCGCTTCTGACCAGGGCCATGACGCAGCGGTAGTGCGCCTTGCGCTCGTCGCCCAGGCTGGCGAGGAGCTTGGCGTTGTTGCGCGCATCGCGCTCCTCGCGGCTGCCTTCGCGGCCGGCAAAGTACGCCGAGTGCACCCCCGGCGCGCCGCCCAGCGCGTCCACGCACAGCCCGGAGTCGTCGGCCAGCGCCGGCAGGCCGCTCGCGCGGCTCGCGTGCCGCGCCTTGGCGAGCGCGTTCTCGAGGAAACTGTCGTGCGGTTCCTCGGCTTCGGCGATGGCGAGCGCACTCTGCGCCAGCACCTCCACGCCCAGGGGCTGCAGCAGGGCCGACATTTCCCGCAGCTTGCCGGGGTTATTCGAGGCGAGCACGATTCGCTTCATGCATCCATTGTAGGGTGGGCCATCGGCCCACCTTACGAATCGCGGCGCTTGAGCGCTGTCTTGATTTCGGCGATGGCGCGCTCGATGTCGTCGTCCGTCATGCGCAGAAAATCCGGATCGGTGGCGCCGAAATCCTGAATTTCGGTGGACATCTCGGCGAGCGGCACCGTGCGCGGTCCGTCCCTGTACGGCGCCGCATCCTCGCCCCACGCCAGCGCGAGCGCCGAGACGTTGTCGCATTCGGCGCCGGCACGCTCCTGCGCCAGCGCGGCGAGCCGCGCGATCGCTTCGGCGAGGCCGCTGCCTTGCAGGCCGGAAAGGATCTCGCGCTCGCTCAAGGGACCCCAGAAGCCGTCCGAGCACAGCAGCACGATGTCGTCGCGCTCCAGGCGCGCGTGCGCCGTCGGCAAGATACGCGGCGTTTGCGCCCCGCCCAGGCATTGCAGCAGGCGATTGTGCGCCGGATGCCTGCCGGCATCCTCGTCGCGCAGCTTGCCCTCGTCGACCATCTGCTGCACAAGCGTATGGTCGCGCGTGCGCACCAGCACTTCGCCTTGGCGAACCAGGTACAGGCGCGAGTCGCCGACGTGCGACCAGTAGGCGCGGCCTTCCTGCACCACGCAGGCGACAACCGTGGTGCGCGGCGAGTCGTCAAGGCGCAGCGCCTGCGCCTCGCGCAGCAGCATGCCGTGCGAGCGGCCCACGGCGCGGAACAGGAACAAATCCGGGTTCGCGAGCCGCGGCTGGGCGTCGCGCTTGAAGGCCGCGGCGATGTGACGCATGGTGAGCTCGGCCGCCACCTCGCCGTGCGCATGTCCGCCCATGCCGTCGGCCACCACCAGCAGCACCGACTCGGGCGTGCGCCAGTGGCCGAGCCGGTCCTGGTTGGACGGGCGCTTGCCGACATGCGTTTCCTGGTGCAGGGTGAACTTCATCGCCGGGCGAAGCGCGCGAGCGCGCCCTTCAGCTGCTCGAGAATCGGCGATGCGCCGCGGAACTCGGGCGGCTTCTCGCCGCTCAGCGCCTTTTGCAGCGCGAACACGCTCTGCGGGCGCTCGAGGTGGTTCAGGCGCAGGCACCAGTCCACGGTGTCGAGAAGCTCGGGCGTGAACCGGCCGGCGGCGGCGCGGCGCGCGGTGACGAAACGGTCCTTCTCCATGCGCTCCTCGGCCGGCGGCGGCGCCTCCGCCTGCAGGCAGGCGTACAGCGTCGCGCCGATCGAGTAAATGTCGCTCCACGGTCCGAGCCTGGTACGGTCGGCGTGGTGCTCCGGCGAGGCGAAGCCCGGCGTGTACATGGGCGCCAGCGCGGGCGCCTCGCCGGCGAGCATCTGCCGCGCGGCGCCAAAGTCGATGAGCAGCGGCGTGCCATCGCCGCGCAGGTAGACGTTGCCGGGCTTGATGTCCAGGTGCAGCAGCTTGTTGGAATGCACTTCGCGCAGGCCGTTCAGCAGGCTGGAGAAGGTCTCGCGGATCCAGGACTCCTTCAGCACGCCGCGGCGCGCGTGGATGTGCTCCTGCAGCGTGCGCCCGCGCTCGTAGCGCATCACCAGGTACACGGTTTCATTGGCGCGGAAGAAATTCAGCACGCGGACGACGTTGGGATGGGCCAGCGTCGCCAGGGCGCGGCCTTCCTCGAAGAAGCACTTCAAGCCGTAGCGGAACGCCGCCGCGTGCGCCTCGGGCACCACCGGCACCGCGCCCTCCCCGGTGCGCAACGCCAGCGTCGCCGGCAGGTATTCCTTGATCGCCACCGGCGTCTCGTTCTCGTCGTGCGCGAGGTAGACGAACGAAAAGCCGCCATGGGCCAGCACGCGCAGGATGCGGTAGTTGAGCAGCTGCCGGCCCTCCGGCAGCGGCTGGTTGGCTTGGGCCGGCATCTCCCCTATGATACCTGCTTCGATTCGCACGCCTTCGCGCGTACTGTCCCCTTGATCCACAGCATGACCGGTTACGCGCTCGCCTCGGCCGAGCATCCGCGCGGCGCGCTCAGTCTGGAGCTGCGCTCGGTGAACGCGCGCTTCCTCGACCTGCAGTTCCGTGTCCCCGACGAGCTGCGCGCGCTCGAGCCGCTGCTGCGCGAGGCAATCGCGGCGCGCGTCTCGCGCGGCAAGGTCGACTGCCGCCTGGCCTTTGCGGCGGGCGCGAGCACCGCGCAGGGGCTCGATCCGGCGGCGCTCGATGCGCTGCGCCAGTTGGAAGCCGCGGCGCGGCGCGCCTTTGCCGACGCCGCGCCGCTGTCGGCGAGCGACGTGCTGCGCTGGCCCGGCGTGATCCGCGAGAGCGCGCTCGACGGCGACGAGCTGCGCACGCGCGTCGGCGTGCTGGCGGCGCGCGCCGTGGACGAGCTGTGCGCCGCCCGCGCCAGGGAGGGCGCGAAGCTCGCCGCGATCCTCGCCGAGCGCGCCGCCGAGATGCGCAAGCGCCTCGCGCAGGTGGCGCCGCTGGTGCCGGAAGCGAACGCCGCCTACCAGGCGCGTCTGGCCGAGCGCCTGCGCGAGGCGCTCGGCGCCGCCGACGACGAGCGCCTGCGCGCCGAGCTCGCCGTGTTCGCCGTCAAGACCGACGTGGAGGAGGAGCTGCAGCGCCTCGACACGCACATCGGCGAGGTGGAGCGCGTGCTCGCGGCGGGCGGCGCGGCCGGCAAGCGGCTCGACTTTCTCGCGCAGGAGCTCAACCGCGAGGCCAACACCCTCGCCTCGAAGGCGGCGACGCGCGAGATCGCCGATTGCGCGCTGGAATTGAAGCTGCTCATCGAGCAGGTGCGCGAACAGGTGCAGAACATCGAATGACGGGCCTGCTTTACATCATCACGGCGCCCTCGGGCGCCGGCAAGTCCTCGCTCATCAACGGACTGCTGGCGGCGGACCGCGGCGTTGCGCTGTCGGTGTCCTACACCACGCGCGCGCCGCGCCCCGGGGAGCAGGACGGGCGCGAATACCACTTCGTCGATCTGCCCACCTTCTCGGCGATGCTCGAGCGCGGCGAGTTCCTGGAAAGCGCGGAGGTGCACGGCCACCGCTATGGCACGTCGCAGAAAGTGATCGAGAGGACCCGCGCCAAGGGGCTCGACCTCGTGCTGGAGATCGACTGGCAGGGCGCCGAGCAGGTGCGGCGCCTGCACCCGGATGCCATCGGCATCTTCATCCTGCCGCCGTCGATGGCCGAGCTCGCGCGGCGGCTGCGCGCGCGCGCCCAGGACACGGATGACGTCATCCGGCGGCGGCTGACGAACGCCATGGAAGAAATGAGCCACGCCGTGGAGTTCAAATACGCTATAATTAACAATCACTTCGACGACGCCCTGCAAGACCTGCGGGCGGTCGTGCGTGCAGAACGCCTGGCCGTTGCCCGGCAGCTGGCGCGGCATCCCGAAGTCTTCAAACCGGAAACCTGACCATGGCCCGCATCACCGTAGACGACTGCCTGCACAGAATCCCCAACCGCTTCCAGTTGACGCTCGCCGCCACCTACCGCGCGCGCCAGCTCAGCGCCGGCGCCTCGCCGCTGGTCGAGCCCAACCGCGACAAGCCGACCGTGATCGCCCTGCGCGAGATCGCCTCCGGCAAGATCGGCACCGAAGTCCTGAAGCGCAACCCCACCATCCCCACGCCCCCGGCTCCCTGAGCCTCGCGACGAGCCCCCGAAGGGGGCGGGCCATGGGGTAATCTCCCCGCATGGCCGCCGTACAAAGCCTCGACGCGAGCCGCTTCGGTTACCTGAAGAAGGCGGACATCGCGCGCCTGGCGGACGCCTACCGCTTCTCGAAGGCGGCGCACTCGGGGCAGAAGCGCCAGTCGGGCGATCCCTACATCTCGCATCCGCTCGCGGTCGCCGAAATCCTCGCCGGCTGGCACCTCGACGGCCAGGCGCTGATGGCGGCGCTGCTGCACGACGTGATGGAAGACACTTCCGTCACCAAGGCGGAGATCTCGGAAACCTTCGGCAAGCCGGTGGCAGAGCTGGTGGACGGCCTGTCGAAGCTCGACAAGATCGAGTTCCAGTCCGCCGAGGACGCGCAGGCCGAGAACTTCCGCAAGATGCTGCTCGCGATGGCGCGCGACGTGCGCGTCATCCTCATCAAGCTCGCCGACCGGCTGCACAACATGCGCACGCTCGACGCGGTGCCGCCGGCCAAGCGCCGGCGCGTGGCGCTCGAGACCATGGAGATCTACGCGCCGATCGCCAATCGCCTCGGCCTCAACACGCTGCGCCACGAGCTGCAGGAGCTCGCCTTCGCGCACCTGTATCCCTTGCGCTACCGCACGCTGCTCAAAGCGACCAAGTCGGCGCGCGGCAACCGCCGGGAAGTCGTGGGCAAGGTCGAGGCGGCGGTGAAGGCGAAGCTTGGCGAAACGGGCATCGCCGCCGTCGTGAGCGGGCGCGAGAAGCACATCTACTCCATCTACCGCAAGATGGTCGAGAAACACCTGTCCTTCTCCGAGGTGCACGACATCTACGGGCTGCGCGTGGTGGTGAAGGACGTGGCCACCTGCTATCTCGCGCTCGGCACGCTGCACGCGCTGTACAAGCCGGTGCCCGGCAAGTTCAAGGACTACATCGCCATCCCCAAAGCGAACGGCTACCAGTCGCTGCACACGGCGCTCATCGGCCCCTACGGCGTGCCGATGGAAGTGCAGATCCGCACCGAGCTGATGCATCACCTCGCCGAAGCGGGGGTCGCGTCGCACTGGATGTACAAGGACGACACGGTGTCGCTTTCGGACCTGCAGAAGAACACCCACCAGTGGCTGCAGTCGCTGCTCGAGATCCAGAACCAGTCGGGCGACCCGCACGAGTTCCTCGAGCACGTCAAGGTCGACCTGTTCCCCGACGAGGTGTACGTATTCACGCCGGCGGGCAAAATCCTTTCCCTGCCGCGCGGGGCGACGGCGGTGGACTTCGCCTACCAGGTGCACACCGACATCGGCAACCGCTGCGTCGCCGCCAAGGTCAACGGCGAACTGGTGCCGTTGCGCACGGAGCTGCGCAACGGCGACCGCGTGGAGATCATCACCGCGAGCCACGCCAAACCGAATCCGGCCTGGCTGCAGTACGTGCGCACCGGAAAGGCGCGCGCCAACATCCGCCACTTCCTCAAGACCATGCAGTACGACGAGTCGGCGGCGCTCGGCGAGCGGCTGCTCGAGCATGCGCTGCGCGGCTACGGCGTGGCGCTCGGCGACATCGACGACGTCAACTGGGAACGCGTCATCCGCGAAACCGTCGGCCGCACGAAGCGCGAACTGCTCGCGGACATCGGCCTCGGCAAGCAGTTGCCGGCGGTGGTGGCGCGCCGCCTGGTGATGCGTGCGGACGCCGAGCCCAAGCTCGTGACGAAGGCCGCGAGCATCGTCATCCGCGGCACCGAAGGCATGGCCGTGCAGCTCGCCACGTGCTGCCGCCCGATCCCCGGGGACGGCATCGTCGGCTCGATGAAGAAGGGCCAGGGGCTGGTGGTGCACAGCGCCGATTGCACGGCGATCGAGCGCTCGCGCCGGAACGAGCCCGAGCAGTGGATCGACGTCGAATGGGCGCCCTCGCCCTCGCGGCTCTACCAGACGGCGATCAACGTCATGGTCGCCAACCAGCGCGGCGTGCTCGCCAAGGTCGCCTCCGAGATCGCCGAGTCGGGGTCGAACATCGACTCCATCACCATGGAGGAAGACCGGGCGGTGTACACCACCATGCTGCTCGTGGTCGAGGTGCAGGGCCGCCAGCACCTGGCGCGCGTCATGCGGGCCCTCAGGCGGCTGCCGGACGTGAAGAAGCTCTCGCGCGTGCGCGAGTAGGGCAGTGGACCACAGTCGCAACGACGCGATCGTCGACTGAATGCGCGTCGCGTTTCTGGCGCGAGGTGACCGATCCGATGGCGACTCACCCGTTCGAAAAGACCGCAAGCAACTGGGTGCGCAGCCACGCCACCGCACACGAGCGGCGCCTGCAGTATTTCAATGAAGAATTGAGGCCGTGATGCGCAATCCCATGAAGGAAAAGCTGCGCGCGGGCGAGCCGGTGTTCGGCGTTTCCGTCATGATCCCGTCGCCGCAGATCGTCGAGATCATCGGCGCCGCCGGCTTCGACTGGGTGCTGCTCGATTGCGAGCACGGCACGTTGACCCTGGAGAGCGTCGAGCTGATGGCGATGGCGGCCGAGGCCTGCGGCATCACTGCTATTGCCCGCCCGGCGACGCGCAGCGCCGAGCACATCCTGCAGGTGCTCGACCGGGGCGTGATGGGCGTGCAGGTGCCGCACGTCAATACGGCGGCCGAGGCGCAGGAAGTCATCGAAGCGGTCAAATTCCATCCTGTCGGCCGCCGCGGGCTGGCCGCCGGAACCCGCGCCGCACGTTACGACGCGCATGGCACGCTGGCCGACTACGTCAAGGCCGCGAACGAGGCGACGCTGATCGCGATCCAGCTCGAGGAGCAGGCGGCGATCGACAACCTCGATGCGCTGCTGCAGGTGGAGGGCATCGACGTGTTCTTCATCGGGCCATCCGATCTGTCCCAGTCGATGGGCCATCCGCGCAACCCCGAGGCGCCGGCGGCGGCGCAGGCGATCGAGCAGAGCCTGCGCAAGATACGGGCCGCGGGGCGTACCCCCGGCATGCCGGCGACCGCGGAAGCCGTGCGCGACGCCTTGGGCAAAGGCGTGCGTTATATTTACACGCACCTGCC
>JAOTWE010000321.1 GCA_029863065.1 Betaproteobacteria bacterium | reverse complement strand
AGTAGCCGGCGCCCTCCTGGCGCGCGCCGTTGAAGTCGTCGTTGCGCGGCACGCCGAGCGCCTCGGCCGAGGCGATGAACGCGTCGCACAGCTCGTGCCGGTCCGGCAGGTCGTTGACGCCGATAGGTCCGCCCACGCCGTGCCAGGCGTCGGCGCCGCGCCCCTGGTCCTCGGATTTCTTGAAGTACGGCAGCAGATCGTCAAAACGCCAGCCCGGCATGCCCCAGCCGTCGAAGTCCTCGGGCTGGCCGCGGATGTAGACGAGACCATTGATCGAGGAGGAGCCGCCCAGCACCTTGCCGCGCGGCGTGAAGATGCGCCGGCCGCCCAGCGTCGGCTCGGGCTCCGATTCGTAGGCCCAGTTGACGTCGGTGCGCGCGAACAGCTTGCCGTAGCCCAGCGGCACGTGGATCCAGGGGTTCGTGTCGCGCGGCCCGGCTTCGAGCAGCAGCACGCGGTGCTTGCCGTCCTCGGTGAGGCGGTTGGCCAGCACGCAGCCCGCGGTGCCGGCGCCGACGACGACGTAATCCCAGGATTCAGCCACGCAGGATGCGCAGGAAGCAGCAGCCTTGCGCACCGGGCGTCCAGGTGCGGTTCTCGATCTTGAATCCCGCGCCTTCAAACAGGCCCTTGTCCACGGCGCCGGCGATGCGGCACAGCGTCGCTACCTTGTCCTCGGGCAAGCCAGCCTCGCGCCAGGCGTCCTTCAACGGGCAGCCGTGCAGCTGGATCTCGAGCGCCGCGGGCTCTTCTTTCAGCACCTCGGGCTTGAAGATGTCCGCGCCGCCCGGCACCGAGCCGAGGAACGCCTCGCGCAGCCCGTTAAGGTCGGCGGGCGCGTACTTCGCGAACGCCGCGCCCATGGCACGCCCGCGCCGGTAGATCGCGCGCGTCAACAACTCCTCGGCTTTTGCCGCGCCCAGCTCCTCGGCGAGCACGTCGTAGGTTTCCTTGTAGATGAGCGCGCGGTTCTTCATCTGCGCGACGAGGTCGCGGCGGTCGTTCGACATGAGTTTCTCCTAGACGGTGGCTACCGCCGCCGCGGGCGAGCCGACCGCCCCGGGCAGCCGCAGCGGCGGCGCGGTGAGCAGGAAACGGCTTCTGCCATGCTCGCGCAGCCAGCGCGCCAGCTCGGTGAGATACCAGATCTCGCCGAGATGGATGCCGTTCTTGAACAGGCAATGCTCATGCAGCGGCATGAGCGCGTGCGGCATGGGCTTGAACGGGCTCGCCGGGATGATCTCCACGGCGTAGTTGTCGGCGATGAGCGCCGCGCAGCCCGAATCGGTGATCCACTGCAGGAGCTTGTCGTCGCGGCCTTCGAGCCCGGTGCAGGTGTTGTGGATCAGCTTCGGGTCGGGATTCTTCTTCAGCTCGAGCAGCACGTCGGCGAAGCCGGTGTAGAAGCAGACGAAATCGCCCTTTTCCACCGCGACCTTGTCCTTTTCCATGACGCGCATCAGCGCGTCGTAGCCGATCGCCTTTCTCTCGCGGCCGAAATGCGCATGCAGGTCGACCAGCACGCCGCGGCCCTGCGCGCCGTGCTCGGCGAGGTTCTGGATGCCAAGCGCCTCGGCGCGCGAACCTTCGTACTTTGCCCAAGGTTCCGCGCCCGGCTGCTCCGCGCCAGGCTTCACGTCCTCGCCGGCGCGAAAGCCGTTGTAGAACACGAACTCGGCCTTGCCGTCGCCGTCGGCATCGAACTTGCCGCCGACGTGGGCCAGAGAGTCCCACTGGGAGGAGTACTGCAGCGACAGCAGCACCTGGTCGTCGCAGACGATGTCGGTGACGCCGGCAAAAACTTCCGACAGCGGAAAGCAGAACGCCTGCTTGCCGTCCCGGATCGTCGGCGCGAGGCGCGGCGGGCTGCGCCGCGGGTTGAGGGCGTTGCCGCCCGGATAATCGAGCGGCAGAGACAGGCAGAAGCTGCGCCCCTCCTTCACTTCCGCCACGCCCTGCAGCACCTTGTCGCGCGTCACGTAGTTCATGCGCCCGCGCTGGTCGTCGGGGCCGAACTCACCCCAGTTGGAATTCGGCGGCCTGTTTTTCCAGCGCTGCGCCATATCAGAAGTAATGCCGGCTTATCGTTTCCGCCACCATCACCGGCTTGTCTTCGCCTTGTCTTTCAATAATCACGTTCCAGGTGGTCTGCACGCCGCCGTCCTCCAGCTTCTCGTATTTCGCCAGCGTGAAGCGGCCGCGGATCTTCGCGCCCGCCGGCACGGGCGCGGTGAAGCGCACCTTGTTCAGGCCGTAGTTGACGCCCATCTTGCGGTCGGAGAATTCGAAGGTCGACTCGATGAGCTTCGGCAGCATGGAGAGCGTGAGGAAGCCGTGCGCGATGGTCGTGCCGAAGGACGATTGCTTCGCCTTCTCCGGGTTGACGTGGATCCACTGGTAGTCCTCGGTCGCCTTGGCGAAGAGGTCGATGCGCTCCTGCGGCATCTCCACCCAGGGCGAGAGCGCGATCTCCTGCCCGACGCGGGACTCGAGGTCGCGGATCTTGAGCGCGGTCTTCATCGCGCGATTGTAAACGCCTCG